>JABHQB010000053.1 GCA_018695965.1 Flavobacteriales bacterium
AAAGAATAATAATCAGAATACATTCTAGTAAACGAGTAATCTGTTTGCTCAATCTCCGCATTAATCATAAATTTGTTTTGTAAAATAGTAGAGAAACTTCCAATAAGTTTCCAAGGAGTAGTAATCTCATAACTAAAGTATCCATACGGGGAAGATTCTGAAAGTTCCTCTCCATTATCCCAATTTGTACTCACTGAAGTAGAATACTCTTCCTCCATAGAAATATAGGAAGGAGTATGAAAAGCTGCACCAATTTTAGTCTTACTTCCTACTCTCATAATAGATCCCAGTTTCAGATTTATACCACTACCATAAGCAATCAGGTCTTCTTTATAAAAAAAACTATTTAAACCAAATGTTGTATCCGAAAAATTACTTTCAGAATAAGTCTTTTTTTCAGAATAGTCTATTGTAGGAATACCTATTGTAGCACCAAAATAAAATTTCTCCTGATAAGAACTTCCTAATGAGAAAACATATTCACCCATATCTCCTCTAGAACTTACTCTATCACTTTGTGTTTTATCAGATAAAGGGTTAATATGAGAAATATAATTTCCGTTATCAAATGCATACCATCCGATAGCAGTGTCTACAAAGTTATTTTCTAAGTCAATTATATCTGTCCAAAATGCAGGACTAGCTCCAAAACTATTTAAATTATCTATTGTTACACCATTTGCCTGATCTAATAATAAATCTGCAAAGGATGAAGTAGAATTTAATGTTTCTATATCAAATCTATTATCATAACTAGCAAGTTGATTCCATCCAAATCCGATATTTATTCTTTTCCATTCCTCATCCATATTCTTACCTGAGAAAACAAATCCAAAATTAGAAATATTAGAACCAAATTTATTGTTGGTAAAATTATTCCCATTTAAAGAGGTGTTTGTTTCTGCCATAGAAAAACTAGGGGTAAAACTTAGTTCAGAATTCTGGTATAATGCTATTCCAGCAGGATTATAACTTAATGTAGTAAAATCTCCTCCCAAAGCACCAAAACTACCTCCCATAGAATTAAATTTTGCACTACCAAATATGTTTTGTTGAGAGTATCTGAGTGCGTCTATTTCGTTTTGCGCACTTAGGTTGATGCTTAGTAATCCTATAAAAAGGATAAATATTTTCCTCATCTTGTTATTTTCTTGGTTTTACACTTCTTCCACCACCACTTGAGTTTCTGCTTCCTCCAGAAGAATTGTTCTTACTTCCAGAATTATAGCTTCTGTTTGGAGTTGAAGTACTTTTGTTTGATTTATTGTAAGAACGGTTTGTTTTTGTTCTGGTATTACTTTTGTTTGAGTTGTTGTAAGAACGATTTGTTTTCGTTTTGGTATTATTTTTGTTTGTTGTGTTTTTCTTTATGGTATTAGTTTTAGTAGTGCTTTTCGTACTATTACTATTGTTTTTAATTATTGTTTTTGTATTGTTACTTTTATTATTATTGATGTTGGTTTTTACAGTATTAGTAGTAATATTAATTCTGTTGTTATTTGAATTATTATTTGTTTTTACAGAGTTATTATTTTTTATAGAGGTAGACTGATTTTTTGAATTTATATTATTTGTGTTTAATCCTGTAGTTAAATGTTTCTTTCCTCCTCTTAAACTACCTCTATGTCCAAACTCGCTATTACTTGAATTTGTGCTATAAGTATTTCCTCTATTATAATAATGCCCATGATAGTTGTTGTTGTAATGTCCTCCATAATAATATGGAGTGTAATAAGACGAATAGTAATTATAATATGGGTCATAATAATTGTATCCTCCGTAATAATAAGGTGAATTCCATCCGTAACTATAGTATATACTTGTTCCGCAATGGTATGGATTACCTGTATACCAGTAGCTATTTGTGTAATAATTTCCATAATAACCATAACTATTGTAAGGTCTGTGGAATCTTCTTATTCTGCTAGTGTAATAGAAGTCATAATCATCTTCATAATAGTAGTTGTTAATTGTAGTGTTTTCTTCAGAACTAATAGTATCTACATCATTGTATTCCTCAACAATTACAATTGTTTTTTCTTCTACTACAGGAGTTGAAGTAAATTCATCAGATTTTAAGTAATTTGGATCAGAATAATTATAACTATTGTAAGTTGTAGTACAAGAACTGATAGAGATCAGTAAAACAGATAGGTAAAAAATAGTAGTTTTCATCTTTTCTTTTTTTAGTTTGATCAAAGTAAATAAAGATAGTTTAATTTATTAAATTTGCTATCTCACTTTCTATTAACGAGAATTGCGAGATAAAATTACAATTTTTTAAATAAAAAATGGCAAAAAAACTAACATTAAGAGAAGAAGACTATTCTCAATGGTATAATGAATTGGTTCAATCTGCAGATTTAGCAGAAAATTCTGGTGTAAGAGGATGTATGGTAATAAAACCATATGGATTTGCAATATGGGAAAAAATGCAAGCAGAATTAGACAGAATGTTTAAAGAGACTGGACATGAAAATGCATATTTCCCTTTATTTATCCCGAAATCCTACTTTAGCAAAGAAGCTAGTCATGTTGATGGATTTGCAAAAGAATGTGCAGTTGTCACACACTATAGATTAAAAAATTCTGAAGATGGAAACGAAATTGTTGTTGATCCCTCTGCAAAATTAGAGGAGGAATTAATTGTTCGTCCTACTTCAGAAACTATTATTTGGGATACCTACAGAAAGTGGATTCAGTCGTATAGAGATTTGCCAATTTTAGTAAATCAGTGGGCAAATGTTGTTAGATGGGAGATGAGAACTCGTTTATTTCTGAGAACTACAGAATTCTTATGGCAAGAAGGTCATACAGCACATTCAACTAAACAGGAAGCGATAGATGAGACTAAACAAATGGTAAATATCTACGCTAAATTTGCAGAAGATTTTATGGCAATGCCAGTAGTTATTGGTACAAAAACTGAAAGTGAAAGATTTGCAGGAGCATTAGAAACATATTGTATCGAATCTCTTATGCAAGATGGGAAAGCACTTCAAGCGGGAACATCTCACTTTTTAGGTCAGAATTTTGCTAAAGCATTTGATGTAAAATTTGCTACAAAAGAGGGTAAACAAGAATATGTTTGGGCTACTTCATGGGGTGTTTCCACCAGATTGATGGGAGCGTTAATTATGACTCACTCTGATGATGCAGGATTGGTTCTTCCTCCAAAGTTAGCACCTTATCAGGTAGTAATTGTTCCAATTTACAAAGGTGAGGAACAGTTAAATACTGTTTCAGAAAGTGCTTTAAAAGTTAAAAAGGAACTAGAATCATTAGGAGTTTCTGTTAAATTTGACAATAGAGATACACATAAGCCAGGATGGAAATTTGCTGAATATGAACTTAAGGGAGTTCCTATTCGTTTAGCTCTTGGGAATAGAGATTTAGAAAACGGAACTATAGAAGTTGCTAGAAGAGATACTATGGAGAAAGAAACTTTTCAGATTTCAGATATTGGAAATAAAGTGGTTCATTTGTTAGATAAAATACAAGAGAATCTTTATACAAAAGCAAATACATTTCGGGAAGAGAGAACATATACTGCAAATAACTATGATGAGTTTAAAAAGTATATTAAGATGGGAGGTTTTGTGTATGCACATTGGGATGGGTATTCTGAAACTGAAGAAAAAATAAAAGAAGAAACAAAAGCAACTATCAGATGCGTTCCCTCAGATTCTTTAGAGGAAGAGGGTGTTTGTATTTTTTCAGGTAACAAGTCAGAAAGAAAAGTACTTTTTGCAAAATCTTACTAATATGTCAGAAAATAAAAAGATATTAGAACTTCTTAAAACAAAATCTTCTACTAAGCAAGAAGTTTTCAGAGTTACTAAATCTGTTTTTTCTGAACTTTCAGATATTCTAAAAAAGAAAGCAGAGATCTTATCTGAGGAAATGAAAAAAGAGGATAAATTTGTTGAAGTAGATTTCAATTCAAAGGGAGATTTCGAATCACATCTTAAATTTTCTGGTGATAGGCTAATTTTTCATATGCATTCCAATGTGTTTGATTTTGCAAACTCTCATGAAATCCACAAAACTTCCTATGTAAAAGAGGATAAAATGAGGAGTTTCTGTGGAGTAATTCATATTTATAATTTCTTGAACGATTCGTTTAAATATAACAGAATAAATGATGTTGGTAATTTGGTTGCTAGAATCTTTATAAATAAAAATAAACATTTTTTTGTAGAAGGTGAGAAACAACTAGGGTTTCTATTTAATGATTTTGTAAATCAGAAGATAAACATTCAAACAATGGAGCAGATTATAGATGCGTCTATACTATTTTCTCTAAAGTTTGATTTAATTACACCGAATTTTCAGGATATTAATTTGGTAGATGTGCATCACTTACTAGATATGAATAATTCTCATAAACTAAGGACTTCAAAGTCTTTAGGATTTAAATTTTCTTTTGAAAACAAATAAATTATTTTTAT
>JABHQB010000054.1 GCA_018695965.1 Flavobacteriales bacterium
AAATTAATTATCGTATTAAATTATTTTAAAAAGTAATTTTTAACCAGACAATTCAATTAATTTTTAAGTTTGTTTTAGTAGATTGATTAGCGGTGCAAAAAGCGGAGCAATTTTTAGTTTGAAAGCTTGCTGTAATCATGTAAAAAGGTGTTAGGTTGTAATCCTGCTACCCCTTAGACTTTCCGATCTTATTTTTAGTAAATATTACTAAAAATACCTTTTTTATTTATTAAGACAATGAAGCAATCTGTTTTTCTAGAATTTCAATTTTTTGCTTTGCATCAGCTTGTTTCTTTTTCTCATTAACAACAACTTGATCTGGTGCGTTATTTACGAATCTTTCATTATTGAGTTTTCCGTTTACTGATTTTAAGAATCCTTTTGTGTAATCTAATTCCTTTTGTAGTTTTTGTATTTCTCCTTCTATGTCTATGTTTCCTTCTAGAGGGATGAAATATTCATTAGATTTTACTCGGAATGAAAAGGCTCCATCTAATTTATCATTGGTATATTCGATAGTTTTAATGTTCCCTAACTTACATATTATCGAATCCATATTTTTGCATAATTTCTCATTTTCTTTTACGAAAAGTGAAATTACTTCTTTGTTAGGAATTTGTTTCTGAATTCTAAAATTTCTGATTGAAGAAACTACTTCGGAAACAACATCAAAATCAGATAGTATATTTTCTTCGACTTTCTTTTCTTTTGGCCATTCTGCAACTATAATATCCTCTTTTCTTTCATCAATTAGATGCCAAATTTCTTCCGATAAAAATGGCATAAACGGATGAAGTAACTTCAGCAGTTTCTCCAGATTATCAATAGTCTTGTTGTAGGTTTTTTTATCAATTGCTGATCCGTAAGTTGGTTTTACTATTTCCAAATACCAAGAACAGAAATCATCCCAAACTAATTTATAAGTAGTCATAAGAGTTTCTGAAATCCTGTATTTTGAATAAGATTTATCAATATTAATAATAGACTTACTTATTTTACTGTCAAACCAATTGATAGCTTGTTTTGCACTTTCAGGCTGATCAATATCTGCAACTTCCCAGCCTTTTATTAATCGTAAAGAGTTCCATATTTTTTTAGAAAAATTTCTTCCCTGCTGGCAAAGTCCTTCATCAAATGGTAAGTCGTTTCCTGCTGGAGAACATAATAGCATTCCAACTCTAACTCCATCCGCTCCATATTTTTCTATTAATTCAATTGGATCAGGAGAATTTCCTAAAGTTTTACTCATTTTTCTTCCTTTTTTATCTCTAACAAGTCCTGTGAAGTAAACATTTTTAAAAGGTAATTCCTGTCGGTATTCATAACCTGCCATAATCATGCGGGCTACCCAAAAGAATAAAATATCTGGTCCTGTAATTATATCATTTGTAGGGTAGTAGTAGTTTATTTCTTCATTATCGGGGTTTCGGATTCCATCAAAAACAGATATCGGCCAAAGCCATGAAGAAAACCATGTGTCCAACACATCTTCATCTTGACGTAGATCTGCCAGAGTTACGGATGGTTTTTCTTTTTGAGCTAATAGAAGAGCTTCTTCTTTTGTTTGTGCAACTACAAATTTATTTCCTTCATAATAATAGGCAGGTATTTGTTGTCCCCACCAAAGTTGACGAGAAACGCACCAGTCTTTTATGTTTTCCATCCAATGACGATATGTGTTTTTAAATTTTGCAGGATGAAACTGAATATCATCATTCATTACATGTTTCAAAGCAGGTTTCGAAAACTCCTCCATTTTACAGAACCATTGCATAGAAAGTTTTGGTTCAATAATGGCATCTGTTCTTTCCGAGAAACCAACTTTATTTTGGTATTCTTCTGTTTTAACTAAGTGTCCACCTTTTTCTAAATCAGCAGCAATCTCTTTTCTTACTTCAAATCTATCCTTGCCAATATAAAGTTGTGCAGATTTATTTAAAGTTCCGTCGTCATTTAATATATCTATCGTTTCCAGTCCGTGCTTATCTCCAATCTGATAATCGTTAATATCGTGTGCAGGTGTAATTTTTAGTGCTCCTGTACCAAATTCCATGTCTACATACTCATCATAGATGATAGGAATGACTCTATTTAGAAGAGGGATAATTGCTTTTTTATCTTTTAGGTGAGTATATCGTTCATCATTTGGGTTTACACATATTGCAGAATCACCAAGAATAGTTTCTGGTCTGGTTGTAGCAATAGTAAGTTTTTCATTACTTCCTTCAATGTTATATGA
>JABHQB010000055.1 GCA_018695965.1 Flavobacteriales bacterium
ATATAAACTTTAATACAGGAACCCTCACTAAGATTACAGATGTTTTAGGTCGTGAAAGTAAGGAGAAGAGTAATGTTCCTCTCTTTTATATTTTTGATGATGGAATAGTAGAAAAGAGAATAATTATGGAATAACATTTGGCTTGTAGTTTTTAGTATAGGGTTCGAATCCTGCTACCCCGACTTTTTTTATTATGCTTGGCATAATATTTCTTTTTTTATTTCTTTGCTTTATGAAAAAATTAATCTTGTTTTTAATTACGATAACAACACTTACAAATGTAAGTTATGCTTCTTTTCCTGTAACGGAAACAGAACAAACTGAAGTTGTTGAATATGATTCAATCAATAATTTACCAGTTTCATTTATTGGTGTTTTGGTTGGTATACTTTCCTGTATAATAATTCCGTTCAATTTCTTTCTACCATTATTTATTAAGGCTTTCAATTATGATTCTAACAGATCTTTTAGAACAGGATTTTTTATTGGTGCTGCTATAGGAGCTATTCTTCTTGTAATCTGGGTTGCTTCTTGGGATTTGGATCTGTCTTGGCTTAACTTAGACTTGGATTAAATAACTTTTAAAGTTGTAATCCTGCTACCCCGACTTTTTTTATTTTTATTATGATTAGCATAATACTTCCTTTTCATTTGCTTTACTTTGTGTTATGAAAAAATTACTTTTATTACTAATTACAATAACTACATTTAGCAATGTGAGTTACGCTTCTTTCCCTGTTACGGAAAACACACAAACAGAAGTTGTAGAACTTATTGAATCTCCAAATTATGGGGAAAGTCAACCTATTTGGAGTATTCTTTCCATAACTTTTACATTACTGAGTTTAGGTTCATTATCCAATCCATTAGCTGCAACTATAATGGCATTATTAGGTGTTGTTTTTGGATCAATTGGCTTCAATAAAAAGTTAAAAGGCTTAGCTATTACTGGCTTTATATTGTCATTGATTATTTTCTTATTATCAAGTTTTATAGCATTTACAATTTTTGCAAATGGAGGAGATCCTACAAAATTAACAGGATAAATTTAGGTTTGTATTAGTAGATTGATAATCCCTCTAATAATTGCTTGATAGTTCCCCCTTTTTTTAATTTAGTTTCTAATTCATCTAGTTTTCCTTCCAAAATAAGAGAGTTGTATTTTTTATTTCCTAAATCTTCTTTTATAATATGATGTAGCCAATAAACATCTTGTTTCTTTCTGTTTTCATATTTATAATTATTGCTAATCATTTGCTGGTTATAGGTACTTATCGTTTCCCAAATATCTTTTATACCCGTATCTTCCAAAGCAGAACAAACAGATACTTTTGGAGTCCATCCATTTTCGGAAGCAGGAAATAAATGTAAAGCCATTTGGTATTCTTGCTTGGCATTATTTGCTTTTTGCAGATTATCTCCATCTGATTTAGTAATTACAACCATATCTGCAAGCTCCATAATACCTCTTTTTATTCCCTGTAATTCATCTCCTGCACCTGCCAACATTAATAGTAAAAAGAAATCACAAATAGTATTAACTATTGTTTCTGACTGACCTACACCTACCGTTTCAATTAAAATAACATCAAATCCTGCAGCCTCACATAAAATAATACTATCTCTTGTTTTAGATGACACACCACCCAAAGTTCCAGATGATGGGGAAGGACGAATAAAAGCATTTTCATCTACAGCAAGCTTATTCATCCTGCTTTTATCCCCTAATATACTACCATGCGTCTTTTCGGAAGTAGGATCAATAGCAAGCACGGCAACTTTTTTTCCTTTTTCTGTGAGTATTTTACCAAAAGTTTCTATAAAAGTACTTTTACCAACTCCAGGTATTCCAGTAATTCCGATTCTAATAGAATCTCCAGAATGAGGTAGGCAATTCGAAATTAGTTCTTGAGAAGAAATAATATCAGTTTCTAAGGAACTTTCTAAAAGTGTAATTCCCTTTGCAAGAGCTACTTTATTTCCTTTTAGTATTTCCTTAAATAAGTCCATTTATTTTACAGCAATTACAGATATTTCTACATTTACATTTTTAGGTAAATCAGAGACTTCTACCGCTTCTCTTGCTGGAGGGTTTTCTGAAAAGTAAGATGCGTACACATCATTTATTTCAGAATATTGCCCCATATTCTTCATGAAAATAGAACATTTTACTACATTTGAGAAACCCATTCCTGAAGCCTTTAAAACTTCCAAGATATTTCTCAGTATCTGATGAGTTTCCTCCGAAATAGAGGATAATACTAATTCCCCTGTTTTTGGATTTATTGCTATCTGTCCCGAACAATAAAGTGTGTTTCCACTTAAAATTGCTTGGCTATAAGGGCCGATTGTTTTTGGAGCTTTTTGGGTTGAAATAACTTTTTTCATTTTTTTAATAATTTCTGTTTCCAAATATAACACTTCCTAATCTAATCATGTTGCTTCCGTATTGTATTGCACTTTTATAATCTCCACTCATCCCCATAGAGAGTGTAGTAAAACTAGTATGATTTTTATAAATCTGTTGTAGAGAACAGAATTCTTTTTCAATTTGAGAAATAGTATCTGTAAAACTTGCCATTCCCATAAGTCCGATAATATTCACATTTTCAAATTCAGAAGATCTTTGCATAATATCATTAATTTCTGATAAAGAAAATCCAAATTTTGTACTTTCTTCTGCTATATGAACTTGTAAAAGACAATTGATAATTCTGCTATTCTTTTTTGCTCTTTTATTTATTTCTTTTAGTAGTTTCTCAGAATCCGTTCCGTGAATTAAACTTACAAAAGGAGCTATATATTTTACTTTATTTCTTTGTAAATGACCAATCATGTGCCATTCTATATCTTTTGGTAGATTTTCGTATTTTTCTACTAGTTCCTGAACTTTATTCTCTCCAAAAATTTTATGTCCAGAATTATAAGCTTGCAATATTTCTTCTTCTGATTTGGTTTTGGATACCGCAACTAATGTTACGTTATTAGGAAGTTCCTTTTTGATAGTCTGAATTTTATCAGAAATATTCATTTAATAAAGTTTGTAAATAGTTAGTCCCGATCTTAATTTTGGTTCTACATAAGTACTTTTGGGAGGCATAATTTCATTGTTATCAGCAACCTTTTTTAAGGAATCTATATCAATTGGTTTTAGAATAAAAGCTACTTTATATTCTCCAGAGTCTACTTTTGATTTAATTTCCAAAAGAGGAATAGTTCCATCTAGGAAAGTGATGTTTTTATCTGTTCTCTCATCTGTAATTCCTAAAATAGGAGATAAGATATTTTCAGATAAAATAGAAGGGTCTAAGCTCTCGAATGTTAAATTATATTTTTTAGAATGAGCTATTAAAGAATACCATTTTCCTTCGAAATACATAGAGATTTCATCTTTTAAAATAGGAGAGTAAATATTTTCCCCTTTATTTTTTACCGAATACGATTTCTCAATTTTAGAAATTAGCTCTTGTTCAGTAAATCCATTTGTATGTTTAACAAGTCTATTAAAATTAATTATATTTAACTGACTTTCCGGAATTAGAAAACTCATAAAAAAATTAAAATTATCTTCCGGATTGTAGTTAGGATTTTCTTTTCTTAAATTCTTACATAATAAGGCTGAAGAAGCCGATCTATGATGCCCATCTGCAATGTAAATATCTTCTATATTTTTAAATTCAGAAACTATTTTATTTATGATTTGCTTATCATCAATCTTCCATAATTTATGACAGACTTTATTTGTAGTAGTAAATTCGTATTCTGATCTTTCTAACATCTTGTTAGATACAATCAAATTAATATTTTCATTATCGGAATAACTCAGTAACACTGGATCTGCATTAAATCCTGTAATTTGCAGATAATCCTTAAATATCTTCTCCCTTTTAGTTATGGTTTTTTCATGAATTTTTATGTTTCCATTTAAATAATCATCAACTGATGCAGCAGCAATAATTCCAGTAAAAGTTTTATTTTTCTTTTTTTGAGAGTAAACATAAATAGATTTTTTTTCATCCTGTAATAATGTTCCTTCAGAGTTAAAATCAGTAAATTTCTGTTTTACCAAATTAAACTTTTCTGTTCCATTTTTTTTTGTTTTATGCTTATAATCGGGATTAATTATGTGCAAAAAAGTAAATGGGTTATTATCTAATTTTTCCTTTAATGTTTCATCAGAATAACTTAAATAAGACCTAGAAGCAACAAGATTTACTTTATCTCTAGTTGGTCTTACCGCTCTGAATGGTCGAATAGTTGCCATTATTTATTAAAGTAGGCAATAATTTTTTCTGCTAGTTCCTCACCAATTCTATCTTGCGCCTCTAATGTAGCAGCTCCAATATGAGGAGTTAAAGAGATTTTATTATGCATCATTAAATGAATACTTGGATTTGGTTCATTTGTAAATACATCTAATGCAGCATAAGCGAGTTTACCTTTATCTAGAGCAAACATTAAAGCGTCTTCATCAATAACACCACCTCTGGCAGTATTTATTATTCCAGCACCATCCTTCATTAATCCAATTTCTTCCGCTCCAATTACTGCTTTATCCTCTAACTTTGGAATGTGAAGTGTGACAAAATCTGATCCTCTTAGTACATTTTTTAGAGATGTAGATTCTATTGTAAAGGTTTTTTTGTCTCCATTGAAGAAATTTAAAGTTATATTTGCTTCAGAAGTATATTTATCATGAGCTAATACATTCATTCCGAGTCCAATCGCTCTTTTTGCTACTTCTTGCCCTATTCTTCCGAAACCAATAATACCTAAAGTTTTTCCAGTAAGTTCACTGCCTCCAGAAAAAGCTTTCTTAAGGGATTTAAAGTTTTGGTCTCCTTCTAGGGGCATTTGTCTATTTGATTCATATAAGAATCTCACCATCCCAAAAAGATGTGCAAAAACTAACTCAGCAACTGATGAAGAAGATGCTGCTGGAGTATTGTAGACTTCTAATCCTTTTTCTTTTGCATATTCTACATCAATATTGTCCATTCCTACACCTCCTCTTCCAATTATTTTTAGATTAGGACATGCGTCAATAAGTTCTTTTCTGGCGGTAGTTGCACTCCTAACTAAAAGAACCTCAATGCCCTCTTTGTTTATTGTTTCAATAAGATTTTCTTGATCAACTTTTTCAGTAATAACTTGAAATCCCTTTTCTTCTAGAGCTACCTTTCCAGACTCAGAAATTCCATCATTCGCTAATATTTTTGACATTTTATATGTTTTCTAAATTTTTCATTATATCAACTAAAACCTGAACGCTTTCTATAGGCATGGCATTATAAATAGACGCTCTGTATCCTCCAACAGAACGGTGTCCATTTAATCCACTAATTCCTGCCCCGTTCCACATTTGATTAAATGTTTCTTCTAAAGTAGAATCTGTGAGAGTGAAGGTTACATTCATATTTGATCTATCTTCTTTTCTTGCAACTCCTTCAAAAAGTGGATTCCTATCAATTTCATTATATATCAATTCTGATTTTTGATTATTTATTTGTTCAATCCACTCAATTCCACCATGATCTTTTATCCATTGCAATGTAAGCATGGAGACATATATTGAAAAAACTGGTGGCGTATTGAACATACTATCTTTGGATATATGAGTATTGTAATCTAACATAGTAGATATTTTTCTTCCTGTTCTTCCCAGAATTTCATTTTTTACAATAACAAGAGTAGCTCCTGCTGGCCCCATATTCTTCTGAGCTCCAGCATAAATTAAATCAAATTTACTTACATCAATTTTTCTGCTAAAAATATCAGAACTCATATCACAAACCATTAAAGATGGAACCTCAGGAAATACTTTCATTTGGGTACCGAAAATAGTATTATTTGATGTACAATGAAAATAATCTACATCCGAAGGTATTTTGTATCCTTTTGGGATATAATTGTAGTTTTTATCGGAAGAATCTCCTACAACTATTACCTCTCCAAATTGTTTTGCTTCAGTAATTGATTTTTTTGCCCATGCACCAGTATTTGTATAAGCTGCTTTTCCATCTTTTTCTTTCATTAGATTAAGAGGAACCATTAAAAATTCCAAACTAGCTCCACCTTGAAGGAAAAGTACAGAATATCCGTTTGGTAGTTCTAGTAATTCTTTTACAAGATTTCTTGCTTGTTCCATTACCTCTACAAAAGGTTTACTCCTGTGAGAAATTTCAATTAAAGATAAGTTGTCGTTATTAAAGTTAATTACTGCTTCTGATGCCTTTTGTATTACATCTTGTGGTAAAATACAAGGTCCTGCTGAGAAGTTATGTTTTTTCATTATTACTTTACTCTTTCAATATAAGATCCTTTTTCAGTATCTATTTTAATTCTATCACCTTCGTTAATAAATAAAGGGACTTGAATATCCGCTCCAGTTTCTGTTTTTGCTGGTTTAAAAGTATTAGTAGCTGTGTTTCCTTTCACTCCTGGTTCAGTAAATGAAATCTCCAGAAGTACATGAGAAGGTACTTGTGATGAAAGAGGGATGCCTTCATCTGCATGAAAAAGAACTTCTACATTATCACCTTCTTTCAGGAATTGGACATTATCAATAGAATCTTTTTGCATAATTATTTGTTCGTAATCATCATTATTCATTAAATGATAATCATTTCCATTTGCATATAGAAACTGATATTTCCTGTTTTCAATTCTGATTACATCAATTTTTACTCCAGATGTAAATGTATTTTCTAATAATCTTCCAGTATTTAGGTTCCTGATTTTTGTCCGTACAAATGCAGGTCCTTTTCCTGGTTTAACATGAAGAAAAGATTCAATCTTCCAAGGATCTCCATTATAATTAAAACATAATCCGTTTCTGAAATCTGCTGTAGTAGCCATATTTAATTTTGTTTATATCCTTTCATTATCCCCCTTCCTGAATTCCTTACAAATGAAGTTATTGTGTCTCTTTCTGGAGATGATTTTAGTTCTGTTTCTATTTTTATTATAGCCTGAGAAGTGTTGTTATTTTTTTGAAATAAGATTCTGTAAATGTCCTGTATTTCAGTAATTTTTTCTTCTGTAAATCCTCTTCTTCTTAATCCGATAGAATTGATTCCTATAAAAGAAAGCGGCTCTCTAGCAGCTTTTACATAGGGAGGGATATCTTTTCTAACTAAAGATCCACCAGAAATCATAGAGTGTTTTCCAATAGTAACAAATTGATGTACTGCTGAATTTCCCCCTAATATTGCGTGATCTCCAATAGTTACATGACCCCCAAGAGCTACTCCATTTACAATGACACAATTATTTCCAATTATGCAATCATGAGCGATATGAGAATACGCCATTAATAAACAATTTTCTCCAATAATAGTTTTTCCTGTTACTGAAGTTCCTCTATTAACCGTAGCGCATTCTCTTATTGTAGTATTGTTTCTAATCTCTACAATTGAATCTTCTTCATTAAACTTTAAATCTTGGGGAATAGCTGAAATAACAGCCCCAGGAAAAATTCTGCAGTTTTCCCCAATTCTGGCGCCCTCCATGATAGTTACATTTGAACCTATCCAAGTGCCTTTGCCAATAATTACGTTGTTTTCTATTGTAACAAAAGGATCTATTACAACACTCTTGTCAATTTTTGATCCCGGATGTACATATGATAATGGTTGATGCATTATTTATGTGCTATTTTGGCTAAAAGATCTGCTTCTACAACAATTTTTCCATCTACAAATCCTGTACCATGCATATGACATAACCCTCTTCTGATTGGTGATATTAACTCTAATCTAAAAATTATAATATCTCCTGGAATAACTTTTTGTTTAAATTTAGCATTATCAATCTTCATGAAATAAGTAAGGTAATTTTGAGGGTCTTCTACTGTGCTTAAGATTAACACCCCTCCAACCTGTGCCATAGTTTCTAATTGTAATACTCCAGGCATAACTGGAGAACCTGGAAAGTGTCCTTTGAAATAATCTTCTTCCTTTTTAACAAATTTTATTCCAACAATAAAGTCATCTCCTAAATCACGAACCTCATCTATAAATAAAAATGGATCTCTATGAGGTAGAATTTCTTTTATTTCTTCTTTGTTGTAAATTGGTTTTTCATCAAAATTAACGATTGGTGATGTAGTTTTCATATCCTTTATTATTATATCTTTTAACTTCTTTGCAAAACTAGTATTATGAGTATGTCCTGGTTTTTTGGCTGTTATTTTCCCTTTTATGCTAAAGCCAACTAGCGATAAATCTCCAATAACATCTAATAATTTATGTCTGGATGCTTCATTTTTATATCTTAATTCTAAATTATCCAGTACTCCTTCTTCACTTACTTTAATTGTATCTTTCCCAAATTGTTTTGCTAAATTAGAAATATTTGAGTTATTTATATCATTTTCTACAACAACAATTGCATTATTAATATCCCCACCCTTAATAAGGTTCTTGTCTAATAATTGTTCTAACTCATGAAGAAAACAAAATGTTCTGGATGAAGCAATTTCTTTACTAAAATCTGAAATGTTATTTAAGGTAGAATTCTGAACTCCAAGAGTTTTAGAATTATAGTCAATTGTAACATCTAATTGAAAATTTTCTGAAGGCATTGCAATTATCTCGCTCCCGGTCTCCTTGTCGAAATATCTTATCTCTTTATTTATTTTGTATGTTTTTTTGTATGAGTTTTGCTCAACTAAGCCAACTGCTGATATCTTCTCTGAGAATTCTTTTGCACTACCATCTAAAATAGGAATCTCTTCATTGTCAATTTCAATTATCAGGTTGTCAATATTGTTTCCTGAAACAGCTGATAAAATATGTTCTACTGTTTTTACATGAATATCTTTAATCGCTAAGTTAGTACTTCTGTCAGTAGAAACAACAAAATCAATATCTGCTTTTATTTCAAAATCATTTTTATCTGTTCGGATAAAAACAATTCCTTTGTTCTCTTGTGCAGGAAGTAGAGTCATATTGGTAAAAGACCCGGTGTGTATGCCTTTCCCAGAAAACTGAATAGATTTTTTTATTGTTTTTTGTTTCTCCATCATTATTGAAGTTGTTTTTCAATTTTTTGAAGAGTTTCATACATTTTTGGCAACCTTTTAAAAATGATGTATGATCGTAAGAAGTCTTTTTGGTCGAATGCATATTGACCTTGAATTGTTTTTCCATCTTTTATATTTGAGGCAACTCCAGTATGTCCTGCTACTCTTACATTGTCACCAATTTTAAGGTGTCCAGCAATTGCGGTAGAACCTCCAATCATGCAGTTCTTTCCTATCTTAGTGCTCCCTGCAACTGCTGTCAGGCCAGCAATTACAGTATTTCCTCCAACTTCAACATTATGTCCTATTTGTATCTGATTATCAAGTTTTACTCCTTTATTGATAATTGTAGAACCTAAAGTAGCTCTATCAATTGTTGTGTTTGCTCCAATCTCAACAAAATCATGAGTGATAACATTTCCAATTTGTTGTATTTTCTTGTAGTCACCTTCAGTGTTATTAGCAAAACCAAAACCATCAGAACCAATAACTACTCCTGCATGAATATAGTTTTCTTCTCCAATTTCACAATTATTGTAAATTTTTACTCCAGAAAATAGTGTTGTATTGTTTTTTATAATCACATTATCTCCAATAAAACAATGAGGATGAATCTGTACATTATTCCCAATTATCACATTCTCTCCAATAAGAACAAATGGAGCTATATAACAATCTTTCCCAATTTCTGCAGAATCAGATATGTGAGATTTTTCTGAAATTCCAGATTTCTGAGAAGAGGTTTTATTATATATATTCAGTAATTGTGAGAAAGCTAAGTAGGAGTTTTCTACTCGTATTAAAGTAGAATCTACCTTGTTTTCAAGTTGTAAATTGTTATTTACAATAATAATAGAAGCTTTACATGAATAAAGATAGGAATTGTATTTTGAATTAGAAAGAAAACATAAATCTCCATCTTTTCCTTCTTCTATCTTTGAAATAGAACTAATTATTACAGTTTCATCACCCTCAACAGTTCCTCCAAGAATATTTGATATTTCTTTAGCAGTATAGTTCATATTTGCAAATTTAATAAATTCTTACATTTTGGGATAACAAAGAAAATATTTGTTTACAGTTTT
Source organism: Flavobacteriales bacterium (assembly GCA_018695965.1). Taxonomy (GTDB): domain Bacteria; phylum Bacteroidota; class Bacteroidia; order Flavobacteriales; family BACL11. The sequence goes on from JABHQB010000055.1 coordinate 10,111, forward strand.
GCTAAGTGCGTCAATATTAAACTGGTCAGAAGCGTCAGTAATATCCTTTATTTCTCCATTTTTCATTAGAATATTTATATGAGTTTTATGGTATTGATATGCGTTATTACTTACCTTTCCTGTGAAAACTAAATAGTTTGTATCATCAATAGATATATTATATTTTTCAGATACTTTTTGTTTTAGTTTATTAATTTCTTTTTCTAGGAATTTCTCATTTTGTGTTTTTATTTTTAAAGGTTTTCTGTTTAATATTCTAATAGAAAGTGAAGAAAGAATAAAATCATCATGATTAGCCCATTCTTTTAAACATGAGTAAATATCATGGTCGTCAAGTTTTGAGAAGATCTCTAAAATATCATCATTTTTTATAAAATTATCTGCTGTGTAATTGTTTTTTAAGAACATCTTTAGTGCTGATGAGCTAAAGATATCTGTTCCATTTTGAATTAGTTGCTTTGCTCTTTTCAGAATTTTAATTAAAGTATTTTCTGCAGAAACAACAGTTTTATGTAAATAAACTTGCCAATACATCAATCTTCTAGCAATGAGAAATTTCTCAATTGAATAAATTCCTTTTTCTTCAATTACAAGCTGATCATTTACAACATTTAACATATTGATTATTCTTTCTGTGCCGATATTTCCTTCTGTAACTCCAGTGAAAAAACTGTCTCTTTTAAGGTAGTCTAATCTGTCCATATCCAGTTGAGAGGATACTAATTGATGCAAGAATTTTTTTGAATGTTTATTATTAAAAATTTGAATAGCTAAACTTAGTTTTCCATCAAATTCTTTATTCAGTTTTGCCATAAATAATTTAGACAAATCCTCATGAGATATATTATTTGCTATACTGTTTTCTAATGCGTGAGAAAAAGGTCCGTGACCAATATCGTGTAAAAGAATGGCAATCTTTAACGCTTCTTCTTCTTCAGAACTAATCTCATGTTCTTTATTTCTGATTTGAAGAATTGCTTTTTCCATCAAAAACATACATCCTAAAGCATGATGAAAACGAGTATGATACGCTCCTGGATACACTAAATAAGATAGTCCTAATTGTGTAATTCTTCTTAATCTTTGAAAAAACGGATGTTCAATTAAGTCAAAAACAATTCCTCTTTCTAAGGTAATAAAACCATAAATTGGATCGTTAATAATCTTATTCTTTTTTGTTTCTTGCATTATAGGGCAAATAACGGATAATTTTTTGATTTTTGTAAAACTAAATATATAAAAGATGATATCAATACTTTGGGTAGATGATGAAATTGAATTACTAAAACCTCACATCATATTTTTAGAAGAAAAAGGTTATGAAATTACTCCAGTAAATAGTGGAAATGAGGCTCTAGAATTTTTAGAAAATAAGAATTTTGAACTAGTTTTTCTAGATGAAAACATGCCGGGACTTTCAGGATTAGAAACATTATCTTTAATAAAGAAGAAACAACCAAATCTTTCTGTAATAATGATTACAAAAAATGAAGAGGAAAGTATTATGGAAGAGGCAATTGGTTCAAAAATTTCAGATTATTTGATAAAACCTGTAAATCCAAATCAAATTTTGCTTTCCATAAAAAAGAATATAGATACAAGTAGATTGGTAGACGAAAAAACAACTCGTGATTATCAGATGGAATTTAGGAATATTAGTTTGTCTTTATCTTCACATTTAAATAAACATGAATGGAGAGAGATATTTAAGAAAATAACATATTGGGAGTTGGAATTAGAAAAATCAGGAGATAAGAGTATGGAAGATATTTTGTCCATGCAGAAAACAGAAGCAAACACTCAGTTTTTTAAGTTTATAAAGAATAATTATAAAAATTGGATAAATGGTGAGAATTCACCTTTGCTGTCTCATAATCTTGTAAGAAAAAAGGTAATACCTTTAATGGAAGATAGAATTCCAACTTATCTAATTATAATTGATAATTTGAGGTACGATCAATGGAAAATTATAGAACCAATAATTATTAAAGATTTTGATGTTTTAAAAGATGAGATGTACTATAGTATTTTACCAACTTCAACTCAATATTCTAGAAATACAATTTTTGCTGGATTATTACCATCTGAAATACAAAAAAGATTTCCTGATCAATGGAAAAATGATGAGGATGAAGGAGGTAAAAACATGTTTGAAGAAGATTTCTTTTCAGATCAGCTAGAAAGGTTAGGAAAAGGAGATACAAAACATTCGTACACTAAAATTACAAATATTGATTTTGGAAGGAAAGTTGTAAATAGAATCCCGAATATGAAATCTAATGATATTAATGTAATTGTCTATAATTTTGTAGACATGCTCTCTCATGCCAGAACAGATATGAAAGTAATAAAAGAACTTGCTGATGATGATGCTGCATATCGTTCGTTAACTTCTTCTTGGTTCGAACATTCTCCATTACTAGATATAATGAAGCAAATTGCAAAACAAAACGCGAAAATTGTTATTACTACCGACCATGGCACAATAAATGTAAATAAACCATCAAAAGTTATTGGTGACAGAAATGTAAATTCAAATTTAAGGTACAAACAAGGTAAAAATCTGAGTTATAAGGAAGATGATGTTTTGACTATAAATAGACCAGAAGAATATTTTTTACCCAAACAAAATGTAAGTTCAAAATATATTTTTGCAAAAGAGGATATGTATTTTGTGTATCAGAATAATTATAACCAGTTTGTAAATTTGTATAAAAACACTTATCAACATGGAGGAATTTCTTTAGAAGAAATGTTAATTCCGGTAGTAACTTTAGCAACGAAACAAAAATAATGAAAATTGTTGTAAATTGCGTTTCGGAATTAGAACTTGTAGCTACTTCTTTATTAGAGTTAATAAACGATAACAACATTATCTGTTTTCATGGAGAAATGGGTGTCGGTAAAACAACTTTTATTAAAGAAATTTGTAAAAAGTTAGGAGTTGAAGATGTAGTTAGTAGTCCTACTTTTTCTATAATAAATGAGTATCTGACTGAAAATAATGAGTCCGTTTATCATTTTGATTTTTATAGAATAGAAAAAGAAGAAGAAGCATTTGACATTGGGTATGAAGAATATTTTTATCAAGGTAATTTATGCTTAATTGAATGGCCTGAAAAAATATCTTCGATAATTCCTGAAAATATTATAAAAGTTCAGATCACAAGAAGTGATGAACAAAGAATAATTGAAATTATTTAATCATGAAAAAAGAAAATGTTTATGGTAGTTTAGGTATTCTTCCAAAAGAGGAAATGATAGAAGCAAAACAAAACTTTCAGAAGTTAACAATTGGTCTTCCGAAAGAAACTTCATTTCAAGAGAACAGAATCTCTCTATCACCAGATTCGGTATCGTTATTAACTCATAATGGGCATAAAATTATTATTGAAAATAATGCAGGGGAAGGAGCTAATTTTTCTGATAAAGAATATTCTGATGCAGGAGCAGAAATTGTTTTTTCAAAAGAAGAAGTATATGAGTCGGATGTAATTGTAAAAATAGAGCCTCCTACAAAACAAGAATTAAAATTATTAAAAAAAGGACAACAACTAATTTCTGCAATTCAGTTGCAGACTAGAGATAAAGACTATTTTAATGAACTAATAAAGAAAGATATTACATCAGTTGCAATAGAACATATCATGGACAAAGAAGGGAAATTACCTATACTTAGAAGTATGGGTGAAATAGCAGGAAATACTTCTATATTAATTGCGTCAGAGTATCTGAGCAATGTAAATTCAGGTAAAGGATTAATGTTGGGGGGTATAGCGGGACTTTCTCCTACAGATGTTGTGATTATTGGATCTGGAACGGTAGGAGAGTATGCTTGTAGAACATCACTAGGATTAGGTTGTAATGTCAAAGTTTTTGATTCCTCTTTATCTAGATTAAGACGATTACATCATCATACTCAAAGAAATGTAAGTACATCGCTTATTCAACCAAAAAGTTTAAGAAAAGCACTGAAAAGAGCAGATGTTGTGATAGGAGCTTTACGTTCTGGAGATGGGAGAACTCCGTGTGTTGTAAGCGAAACAATGGTAAAAGACATGAAAGAAGGTTCGGTTATTGTTGATGTTAGTATAGATCATGGTGGTTGTTTTGAAACTTCTGAAGTAACAACACATAAAAAACCAATTTTTAATAAGCACGGAATAGTTCATTATTGTGTTCCAAATATAGCTTCAAGAGTTGCTCGTACTTCTTCTTTTGCTATTTGTAATGTTATTTCTCAGATCTTATTAAAGATGGGGGAAGAAGGAGGTGTTAAAAATTTTATGAAAAAAGATGAAGGAATCAGAAATGGAGTGTATACTTTTAAAGGTATGATGACAAATAAAACGTTGAGTAAGATGTTTGATTTTCCGTACAAAGATTTAGATTTAATAATTACAGCTATATAAAAATATGTTAAGAAGATTGATGTTTTTTGGAGTGGGAGCTCTTATTAGTATAATTGTTCTTTCTATTGGAAATAATAGGGTAAGGGACACTTTTGTCTCATATCTTCATTATGGTGATGACACTCCAAGAGTAATTAGTCAACTTAAATTTGCAGATTATAAGATTTATAGAGATTCCGACACACTAGATTTTGAGGAAGTTGACGTACTTATTTCTGTAAGCGAAGAATTATCACCTCGTAATAAACGTCATAAAGATAGCAGCAGATTTATAGTGGAATCTTTTTTAAAGAACGCTTGGGTTAATCGTGATATGAGCGATAGAGACTCCTATCCTCAGATATTTGTATTAGATAATGTTGTAGGTAGTCAAAATCAAAGATTATATTGTCGTTATTATAAAAAAGATAAGACTGTAATAGAAGAAACTAGATTTGACCCTATAAAAGAAGATTCAGTAACTGAAAGAAAAAAAGTTTCCATAGTTGATTATGTAAAACTTGAAAAAGACATCCCTATCTCATCAAGATCCTATATTAGTTATCTTATTATAATAGGAATATTTTTATTAATAATGATTCCAGTGAGTTTTTTCTGCAGAAGATTAATAAGAAAAATAGGATTAAAAGATGAGTAAAATTAAATCCACCAAAACGGTGGATTTTTTTACTTTAGCAGTTGTAAAATAATAAAAATTAATGTTTGAAAATTTATCAGATAAATTAGAGAAGGCATTTAAGACCTTAAAAGGTAAAGGAAGTATCTCTGAAATAAATGTAGCTCAGACTATGAAAGAAATCCGTAAAGCCTTAATAAAGGCGGATGTGGATTTTAAAACAGCAAAATCATTTACTGAAAATGTAAGACAAAAAGCCTTAGGACAACAAGTGCTTAATGCAGTTGAACCAGGTCAGCTTCTTACAAAAATAATGAAGGATGAACTTGCCGAATTAATGGGTAGTACACATTCTGAAATTGATGTAAAAGGTAGCCCGGCAGTAATTTTAATTGCAGGTTTACAAGGTTCTGGTAAAACAACTTTTTCTGGTAAATTATCTCTGCTTCTAAAGAGTAAAATGAACAAAAGACCATTACTTGTTGCATGTGATGTTTATCGTCCAGCAGCAATCAATCAAATAGAAGTTTTAGGAGAACAAGTTGGTGTTGAGGTGTATAAGGAAGTGGAAAATAAGAATCCAGTAGAAATTGCGAAAAATGCGGTAAAACACGCTAAAACAAACGGTCATAATGTAGTAATTATTGATACTGCAGGTAGGTTGGCAGTTGATGAGAAAATGATGGAAGAAATTGCAAATATTAAGAATGCAATTAATCCAAAAGAAATTCTATTTGTGGTAGATGCTATGACAGGACAAGATGCTGTTAATACTGCAAAATCCTTTAATGATAAACTAAACTTTGATGGAGTTGTACTTACTAAACTAGATGGTGATACTAGAGGTGGTGCAGCACTTACCATTCGTTCTGTAGTAGATAAGCCAATTAAATTTATTGGTACTTCTGAAAAAATGGATGGGCTGGATGTGTTCCATCCAGAAAGAATGGCTTCTAGGATTTTAGGAATGGGAGATGTAATTTCTTTAGTTGAAAGAGCTCAGCAGCAATTTGATGAAGAAGAAGCTAGAAAGATGCAAAAGAAAATTGCAAAAAACACTTTTGGTTTTGATGATTTTATAAAGCAAATTCAGCAGATAAAGAAAATGGGTAATATGAAGGATCTGATGGGAATGATTCCAGGAATGGGAAAAGCTATGAAAGGAGTAGATATTGATGATGATGCTTTTAAGGGTATTGAGTCAATTATTCATTCTATGACTCCTTTTGAGAGACAAAACCCATCTGTACTTAACGGAAGTAGGAAAAAGAGAATTGCAACAGGAAGTGGAACAACAGTTGTGGAAGTCAATCAATTGATAAAACAATTTTCTCAAATGGGAAAAATGATGAAGATGATGCAAGGTGGAGGGGGAAAACAAATGATGCAACAAATGATGAAAGACAAGGGTAGTATGCCTGGAATGTGATAAAAGCAATATGATAATTTTAGACGGAAAAAAAACATCAAACGATATAAAAGAAGAAATAGCAGTTCAGGTACAATCAATTGTTTCTTCATCAGGTAGAGTCCCTCATTTGTCAGCAATTTTAGTAGGAAATGACGGAGCAAGCGAAACTTATATTGCTGCAAAAGTTAAGGCGTGTCAGAAAGTTGGTTTTAAATCTACTCTAATTCGATTAGATGAAAGTGTTTCTGAAGAAGAATTGCTTAATGAAGTTGAAAAAATTAACAAGAATTCTGATATTGACGGATTGATTGTTCAACTTCCTTTACCAAAACATATTGATGAAATGAAGGTGACTGAAGCAATTGATCCTAAAAAAGATGTAGATGGATTTCATCCTTCAAATATTGGTAGAATGGCTTTAAATATCCCTGCTTTTCTCCCTGCTACTCCTTCAGGTATTTTAGAACTTTTGGAAAGATATAGTGTAGAAACTTCTGGAAAACATTGTGTAGTAATTGGTAGAAGTCATATTGTAGGCTCTCCAATGAGTATTTTAATGGCTCGGAATAATAACCCTGGAAATTGTACGGTTACACTTACTCATAGTAGAACATCCAACTTAAAAGAAATTACTAAAACAGCTGATATTTTAATTGTAGCTTTGGGTAAAGCAGAATTTATAACATCTGATATGATAAAAGAGGGGGTTTGTATTATAGATGTTGGCATTACTAGGGTAAAGTCGAATAAAACTAAAAGTGGTTGGAAGTTGTTAGGAGATGTAAATTTTGAGGATGTAAAAGATAAATGTTCTTTTATTACACCAGTCCCTGGTGGAGTTGGCCCTATGACAATTGCTATGCTTTTACAGAACACACTTTTGTCTTCAAAAAAAGAATTTTCTTCATAAAATACTGATTAATTATATTTTACTATATTTGCAGACGAAAATTGGGGTTGTTCCCAATACATTAACAAATATAAATTTAAAATAAACAATTATGGAAGGTACAGTAAAATGGTTCAACGCTACAAAAGGTTACGGATTCATCACAGGTGAAGACGGAACAGATTATTTCGCTCATTTTGGAGAAATCGAAATGGATGGGTTTAAAAAATTAGAGGAAAATCAATCAGTTACTTTTGAAGTAGGTGAAGGCGAAAAAGGACCAGTTGCTAAAAATATTAAAGCTGCTTAATTCAGATATAATATAATTTAACAATGAACAAAATTAAAACGGACTCTCGAGTCCGTTTTTTTTAGGCTGTTATTTTCCCGTTTATTATTACTTTGTTAATTAGATTTTCTCCAAAACTATAAGATAAGTAGGAATAAGAAGGAATTTCCTTGGTAATAAATAGATTTGCTTTTTTACCAACACAGATACTTCCTAGTTCTTTTTCTACTCCCATAGCATAAGCAGTATTTATAGTAGTTGCATTTATTACTTGTTCTGGGGTCATTTTCATTTGTGTACATCCTAATGAAGCTACAAGATTCATGTTTCCACTTGGGGAAGAACCAGGATTGTAGTCAGTTGCAAGTGCAACAGGAAGCCTTCTTTCTATCATTTTTGTTGCGGGTCCGTATGGAATTCCTAAAAAGAAAGAACAGGAAGGTAAAATGGTTGGCATGCATTCCGAATTTTCTAGAGAAACAAAATCTTCTTCCTTCATTTCTTCTAAATGATCTACAGATAAGGCTCCTAACTTTACAGACGCTTCAACTCCCCCGATAGAATTGAATTGGTTTACATGGGTTTTTGCTTGTATTCCATATTTGTTTGCTGCTTTTAGTAGTCTTTTAGTGTCTTCAACCGAGAAGTATCCTTTTTCGCAAAAAATATCTACATAATCTGCCAGATTCTCTTTTGCAACTATTGGTAACATCTCATTTATTACCAAATCCATATATCCATCTTTATTATCTTTAAATTCTTTTGGTAAGGCGTGAGCAGCTAAAAAAGTAGCTTTTATTGTTATTTCCGAATTCTCTTTTAATCTTTTTATTACACGGAGTATTTTAAGTTCTGCATCTAGGGTTAGTCCGTAACCGCTTTTTATTTCAATAGCTCCAGTTCCCATTTTTATCAGATTATTTAATCTTTCTATAGAAATATTGTAAAGATGATCTTCAGAGGTATTTTGAAGTTTTTCTGCAGAGTTTAGTATTCCACCTCCTCTTTGAGCTATTTCTTCATACGAAAGTCCGTTTATTCGGTCTACAAATTCATCTTCTCTACTTGATGCAAAAACTAAATGTGTGTGGGAGTCGCAATAAGTAGGAAATACCATTCCTCCTTCGGCATCTATTATTTCAATATTGTTCCAATCCTCAATTCCTTTCCAATCATTCATACTTCCAAATGAAGTAATAATACCATCTTCAATTTCTACAAATGCATTTTTTATGGTAGAGATTTGAGACATTTCTTTTCCTGCTACCCATTTTCTGGCAGTTTGTTCTGTCTGAATTAGTTCTGAAATATTTTTTATTACCGTTTTCATCTAAATTATTATTGTGCGAATTTACAAAATTCAGCTCAATCTTTATTCATATATTTGCCTTATGGGAAATTCTTCTGGAAAAATCTTTAGATTAACTACTTTTGGAGAGTCGCACGGAGTTGCAATTGGAGGTGTTATTGATGGCTGTCCTGCTGGAATGAAGATTGATTTTGAGAGAATTCAACAGCAATTAGATAGAAGAAAATCAGGTCAATCTAAGATTAGTACTCAGAGGAAAGAATCCGATAAGGTGGAGTTTCTATCTGGTTTTTTTGAAGGTAAAACAACTGGAACTCCTATAGGATTTATCATAAAAAATGAGGATGCAAAAAGTAAGGACTATTCTCATATAAAAGATACTTTTCGTCCTTCTCATGCTGATTTTACTTATCAGAAAAAATATGGAATTCGAGATTATAGAGGAGGAGGAAGGTCATCAGCAAGGGAAACTGCAAATTGGGTAGTAGCTGGATCCATTGCTCAGCAGATTTTATCAACGAAAGGAGTAGAGATAAAAGCGTATGTAAGTGCAGTGGGTAGTGTAAAACTAAATAAGTGCTATAAAGAAATGGATCTTTCTAATATAGATGGTAATATTGTAAGATGTCCTGATTCTGAATATACAGAAAAAATGATTTTTGAGATAGTTAAGGTAAAGAAGGAAGGTGATACTATTGGAGGTGAAATTACGGTAATTGCTAGTGGAGTTCCTTCTGGCTGGGGAGAACCTATTTTTGACAAGCTACATGCTGATATTGGAAAAGCAATGCTCAGTATTAATGCAGTACATGGATTTAGATATGGCTTTGGTGGAGTGGATATTTCATCTAGCAGAGGAAGTGATGTGAATGATATTATTATAGATAAGAGTGGAAAAACCAAAACAAATTATTCTGGAGGAATACAAGGTGGAATAAGCAATGGAAATGATATTTATGCGGAGATGTTCTTTAAACCAGTAGCTACTATTATGCAAAAACAAAATTCAATAGATACAGAAGGAAATAAGAAAGAAGTAGAAGGAAAAGGAAGACATGATGCTTGTGTAGTACCAAGAGCGGTATCTATTGTAGAAAGTATGATGGCACTTACTTTAGTAAACCATTATTTAATAAGTAAAACAAATAGATTATGAAAAAACTCTCTTAAATAAAAAAAACAAAATGAAGAAACTAGCATTACATTGGAAAATAATAATTGGTATGGTTTTAGGGGTAGTTTACGGCCTAATTGCTAATCAATTAGGTTGGGTTGATTTTACCAATGATTGGATAAAACCATGGGGTAAAATCTTTGTAAATCTTTTAAAGTTAATTGCAGTGCCTTTAGTATTTGCATCTCTTATAAAAGGAGTTGCGTCTCTTTCAGATATCTCAAAACTTAGTAGGATAGGAGGGAAGACAATTGCAATTTATTTAGTTTCTACAGTAATAGCGGTTACTATTGGATTATTACTAGTAAATACCGTAAAGCCAGGAGAGGGTTTTGATAAAGATTCTATCTCTAAAACAGAGCAGATAGAAGAAGGTGCTAACAAAAAAATAAAAGCAGCTGAAAACGTAAAAGATGGAGGCCCTCTTCAGTTTCTGGTAGATATTGTTCCTACTAATATATTTGATGCAGCATCTAACAACCGAAATATGTTGCAGGTTATCTTTTTCGCCATCCTTTTTGGTATTGCTTTGGTAATGATTCCTAATGAAAAAACAACCTATGTAAAAGGTTTTTTTGATGGAATAAATGATATTATTCTCCAGATTGTAGACATTATAATGATGGCAGCGCCATATGGTGTATTCGCTCTCTTGGGTGGTTTGGTAGTAGATTTTGGAGCAAGTGCAGAATTATTTATATCACTTGCAAAATATTCTGTAACAGTTATCGTTGGATTACTACTTATGATTTTAGTAGTTTATCCACTTATTTTGAAAATATTTACTAAAATGAAGTATAAAGATTTCTTTAAAGGAATAATGCCAGCTCAGATGCTTGCATTTTCTACTTCATCTTCTGCTGCCACACTTCCTGTAACTATGGAGAGGTGTGAAGATCATTTAGGTGTTTCTGAGGAAGTGTCTTCTTTTGTACTGCCACTTGGAGCTACAATAAATATGGACGGAACTTCACTTTATCAGGCGGTAGCGGCTGTATTTATAGCGCAAGCTTTTGGGTATTCATTAGGATTGACAGATCAGCTAACTATAGTCCTGACAGCAACTTTAGCTTCTATTGGAGCGGCAGCGGTTCCTGGAGCTGGCATGATAATGTTGATTATTGTCTTAGGATCAATACCAACACTTCCATCTGATATTATAGCTCCTGGATTAGCTCTTATATTTGGTGTAGATAGAATCTTAGATATGATGAGAACAGTAGTAAATGTAACTGGAGATGCAACGGTAGCAACTGTTGTTGCTTCTACTGAAGGTAAGTTAAAAGAGGTTACAGAGGAAGAATTAATGAGTTAATGAATAGACTCTTTTTCATATTATTTTCATTTTTTATTATTGGATCTTCTGCTCAGGA
>JABHQB010000056.1 GCA_018695965.1 Flavobacteriales bacterium
AACTGTTGCAAACAAAATAAGCTTAATCATACCGGTATCTATAGCAATACTTTTATATGGAGATACATTTACTTATCTGAAAGGAATTGCATTCTTTTTAGCTCTTGTAGGAATATATTTATCATCAACTAAGGGAGGAAAACTAAGTTTTAATAAAAAGTATTTATGGTTAATCATTCTAGTATTTGTCGGGCAAGGAATTTCAGATTCCGTCTTTAATGATTTTGCACAGAAATTCCCTGATGAAGGTGGATATTTATTCTTTATGGTATTGTTTTTTGTAGCATCAGTTAGCGGAATTATTATTCATACAGGGAAATCCCTAAAAACAAAAATTCCTTTTCAATTTAAAAGTATTTTTTGGGGATTTGTATTTGGAGTTCCAAACTTCTTTTCTCTACTTTTCTTTTTAAGAGCTTTAGGAGATCCAAATCTTAATTCATCAATAGTTTTTCCTCTAGTAAGTATGGGGGTTGTTGTAAGTTCTAGTTTAATTGGAATGTTACTATTTAAAGAAAAATTAAGCAGAACTAACTGGATAGGGGTTTTACTTTCTATTTGTGCAATTTATATCTTTGCTTACTAATGTTTTCAGATAAATACAAAGAAATAAAATCTGCTACAACAGGGGTTTACAAAGAGAAAGGAAGTAAATTTATAGCTTACTCCTTCCCTGTTTATTCAGAAGAAAATGTAAAAGAAAAACTAGAGGAAATAAAAAAATTAGAGCATTCCGCTAGACACCATTGTTATGCATACATCTTAAATCCTGATAAATCAGCACAAAGAGCAAATGATGATGGAGAACCTTCATCAACTGCAGGAAAACCAATTTTAGGACAGATTCTATCCAATGACTTAACAAATATACTAATTGTAGTTGTTCGTTATTTTGGAGGAGTAAAATTGGGAGTTCCTGGATTAATTCGTTCATATAAAACTGCCGCATTAGATGCTATAAGTAACTCTGAAATAATCACAAAAATAATAAAAGAACAATTTGCTGTAAGTTTTAAATACCCTCAGATGAATGATGTAATGAGGTTAGTAAAAGAATACAATTTAGAAGTAGTAAATACTGACTTTCAAATAGAATGTAATCTTATATTTGCAGTCGCAAAAAGTAAATCAGAAGAAGTAGTAGAAACTTTCAAAAAAAATCACGAGTTAACAATTAAATATCTAAAAACTGTATAATGAAATTATTAAAACAAATGTGCGAAATTCATGCTCCTGCAGGAGAAGAATTTGCAATGACAGAATTTTTATTACAATATATTGAGAGAAATCAAAACAACTGGAAAGTAAAACCAACTCTACATTATGGAAAAGGTTTTCAAGATAATTTAATTTTAGTTTTCGGAAAACCCACAACAGCAATTTTCGCACATTTAGATTCTATTGGGTTTACAGTAAAATACAATAATGAAATTGTGAAAATTGGAGGGCCTGTTACTACTGAAGGAATTATTTTGGTCGGAACTGATAGTGAAGGGGAAATAGAAGGGAAAATAATTAAAAAGGACGACAAACTATTTATTGATTTTGATAGAGATATTGAAAGAGGAACTTCACTTACTTTTAAGGTAGACTTTAGAGACTCTGAAGAATTTGTACAATCTTGCTATATGGATAACAGATTAGGGATTTGGAATGCGTTAGAAGTAGCAAAAACTCTTGAAAATGGAATTATAGTATTTTCATCATGGGAAGAGCATGGCGGTGGTTCTGTTGGTTATTTGGGAAGATTTATTCAAGAAAAATATGGAGTAATGCAAGCGCTTATCTCTGACATCACTTGGATAACTGAAGGAGTTAAACACGGAAAAGGTTGTGCCATTTCATTAAGAGACAGTGGACTTCCAAGAAAATCATATGTAAATAGAATTGTGGAGATTGCAAAACAAAGTAATATTCCTTTTCAATTAGAAGTAGAAGATGCGGGAGGGAGTGATGGAAATGGATTGCAAAAAAGTGATTATCCTTGGGACTGGTGTTTTGTTGGAGCTCCAGAGGATAATGTTCATTCTCCTAATGAAAAAGTACATAAAAAGGATATTGAATCTATGGTAAAACTATATAGAGAACTATTGAAAAAACTTTAAGAAACCTTCTTTATTACTTTTCATACCTTCTTCCTTCATTCTTGTAAATAGAAAATGAATATTCCATAGTAGAATTAAAGCAAAATAAACAATCTCAAATACTCCGTAAGATTTGAAAGGTAATAGTAATAGTAATGAAAATGTCATTGCAAGTCCAATAAAAACAGACAAAACGCCTGCTCTAATCTGTTGAAATGATCGGAATAAACCAAATGAAAACACAAACAGATTATAAGTAAAAAAGAAAAGGAATGCAGGAATTCTATGGAAGAGTTCATAATCCATAGGAATAGTAGCAGTAAAAAATAATGAGAAAGAAGAAATAATTAGTAGCATCTTTAAAGGGTAACGAAATCTTCTCTTCTTAAAATAAAAACGTAATGAAGTATACGCGTTTAGAAAAATTCCAATAGCTAAAAATACCAAAGTTGAGTTCCATAATAGCCAAGTTGGTTCCTGTATTCCAAAATCAGATAGCGGTTTTTCCATTGGATTAAATCCAGGGCGTAAATACCAACAATAAACTGGAGCTAAAATCCCC
>JABHQB010000057.1 GCA_018695965.1 Flavobacteriales bacterium
AGAAGTATCCCTTCAAGTGTTTTAATTGACAAAAACGGAATTATTATTGCAAAAAACCTGAAAGGAGCTGCTTTACATCAATTCCTAAAAAATAATCTTAAAAAATAACATCCTGACAAAATGTCCTTTTTGCCTGTTTGGCAAAGTATTTTCAGTATATAAGTACTGAAACAACAAAAATTTAGATAAAATTAAGATGGCAAAGAAGAAAGAAAGAAAAAAGAAGGTAGAAGAAACAACTGAAGAGATTGAAATTCAGAAAGAAGAAGTGAAATCTCCTCCTAGCACCGAAGAATTATTAGCTGCAGAAAAAGATAAAAATTTAAGACTATTTGCAGAGTTCGAGAACTTTAGGAAAAGAACTGCAAGAGAAAGAATTGAATTATTTTCTACTGCAAACATAGACATAATGACTGCTTTATTGCCAATTCTTGACAATTTTGAAAGATCTATAATTGCAAATAATTATTCTGATGAAGATGGTCCGGTTTTAATATTCAAACAACTAAAGTCAGAACTAGAAAAAAAAGGGTTAAAAGAAATAGAAGATCCAATCGGAAAGGAATTAGACACCGAATTTCATGAGGCAATTACAAATATTAAGGCTCCTTCTAAGAAGTTAAAAGGTAAAATTGTAGATACGGTAGAAAAAGGATATATTTTAGGAGAAAAAGTAATCAGATACGCAAAGGTAGTAGTAGGTAATTAAAATTATGGCAAAAAGAGACTATTACGAAATATTAGGAGTCAGTAAGAATGCTGATGATAAGGAGATAAAAAAAGCATATCGTAAACTTGCAATTAAATATCATCCGGACAAAAACCCTGACAACAAACAATCAGAAGAAAAATTTAAAGAAGCTGCAGAAGCTTATGATATCCTTTCAACTCCAGAAAAGAAACAAAGATACGACCAGTTTGGCCATGCCGGAATGGGTGGAGGATCTGGTAGAGGAGGTTTCCATGGAGGAGGAATGAATATGGAAGATATCTTCTCTCAATTCGGAGATATTTTCGGAGGGGGAGGAGGAGGTTTTAGTGGATTTGGAGGTGGACAAAGAAGGAGGGTAACGAAAGGAACAAACCTAAGAATCCGATTAAATTTAACTTTAAGAGAAGTTGTAGAAGGGGTTGATAAGAAGATAAAAGTACGAAAGTTAGTAGTAGCAGAAGGAGTGACTTACAAGACTTGTGGAGCTTGTAATGGTTCAGGTCAAGTTAGTCGTATAAGTAACACTATCTTAGGACAAATGCAAACTTCATCACCATGTCCTAATTGTAGTGGAAATGGACAAAGTATCGATAAAAAACCATCCACTGCAGACCAAAATGGAATGATACAAAAAGAGGAGACTGTTGAAATTTCTATTCCTGCAGGTGTAGAAGATGGAATGCAACTAAAAGTTAGTGGGAAAGGAAATGCTGCCCCATCAGGAGGAGTAAATGGAGATATATTAGTAGTTATCTCAGTAGAAGATCATCCTGACTTGGTAAGAGATAACTCAAATAATCTACATTATGACAAATACATCAGTTTCTCCCAGGCAGCTTTAGGAACTTCTGTAGAAATACCAACAGTTAGTGGAAAAGTAAAAATAAAATTAGATTCAGGAACACAAAGTGGAAAAACTCTCCGATTAAAAGGAAAAGGAGTACCTTCTGTTGAAGGGTATAGAACCGGAGATTTACTAGTTCATATTAATGTATGGACCCCTCAAAAATTGAGTAAAGAAGAAAAAAAGTTTTTAGAAAATTGTGACAAATCTGATAATTTTACTCCAAAACCTACTAATAAAGACAAATCTTTCTTCGATAAAGTAAAAGAAATGTTTGGATAGCATGCAAGAACATATCTTAATAGCAAGAAATATAGTTAAACAATATGAAAATCATCTTGCGTTAAATGATGTTAGTTTAGAAATTCCTAAAGGTAGTATTTATGGTTTACTTGGTCCGAATGGGGCAGGAAAAACAACTTTGATGAAAATCATAAATCAAATAACAGCTCCTGATTCTGGTGAGATTATCTTTAATAATGAGAAATTAGTCCGGAAACACATATCTCAAATTGGATATTTACCTGAAGAAAGGGGATTATATCGAAAGATGAAAGTAGGAGAACAATCTTTGTACTTAGCTCAGTTAAAGGGAATGAGTAAAAAAGAAGCTACTATAAAACTAAAAACTTGGTTTGAAAAACTAGATATTCTTGAGTGGTGGGATAAAAAAGTAGAAGAACTGTCGAAAGGAATGGCGCAAAAAGTACAATTTGCTATTACCGTAATTCATAATCCTGATTTACTAATATTTGATGAGCCTTTTTCAGGTTTTGATCCTGTAAACACTTCCATTATAAGAAAGGAAATTTTAGAATTAAAAGAAAAAGGCACTTCCATTATTTTCTCTACACACCGAATGGAGTCGGTAGAAGAAATTTGTGATGAAATAACCTTAATTGATAATGGCATCTCCATTCTACAAGGAGAAATTAATATCATTAAAGATCAGTTTCGGAATAATACTTTTCAGATAGAGGTAAACTCAAACAATCTGAAATTAGATGGATTTGAAATAATACATCATGGTGAGAATAATTTTACTGTAAAAGTTCCATCCGATAAAAACTCCAAAGAGTTAATAACAGAGATACTCAAAAATTCTGAG
>JABHQB010000058.1 GCA_018695965.1 Flavobacteriales bacterium
TATAGTTAAACAATATGAAAATCATCTTGCGTTAAATGATGTTAGTTTAGAAATTCCTAAAGGTAGTATTTATGGTTTACTTGGTCCGAATGGGGCAGGGAAAACAACTTTGATGAAAATCATAAATCAGATAACAGCTCCTGATTCTGGTTCCATTATCTTTAATAATGAGAAATTAGTTAGAAAACATATATCTCAAATTGGTTATTTACCTGAAGAAAGGGGATTGTACCGAAAGATGAAAGTAGGAGAACAATCTTTGTACTTAGCTCAGTTAAAGGGGATGAGTAAAAAAGAAGCTACTTTAAAACTAAAAACTTGGTTTGAAAAACTAGATATTCTTCAGTGGTGGGATAAAAAAGTAGAAGAACTGTCGAAAGGAATGGCACAAAAAGTACAATTTGCCATTACTGTAATTCATAATCCTGATTTACTAATATTTGACGAACCTTTTTCAGGGTTTGATCCTGTAAACACTTCTATTATAAGAAAAGAAATCTTAGAATTAAAAGAAAAAGGTACTTCCATTATTTTCTCTACACACCGAATGGAGTCGGTAGAAGAAATTTGTGATGAAATAACTTTAATTGATAATGGTATCTCCATTCTAAAAGGAGAAATTAATTCCATAAAAGATAAGTTCCGAAATAATGTTTTTCAGATAGAAACAAACTCAAATAATCTGAAATTAGATGGATTTGAAATAATACATCAGGATGAGAATAATTTTACTGTAAAAGTTCCATCCGATAAAAACTCCAAAGAGTTAATAACAGAGATACTCAAAAATTCTGAGATTATATCCTTTAACGAAAAGATTCCTTCCATGGAAGAAATTTTTATAAAAACGGTAAGTAATGGATAAAATCTGGATTATTATAAAGAGAGAATACTCTGTAAGAGTTCGTAAAAAGTCATTCATTATTATGACTCTAATTACGCCTATACTGCTAGGATTATTAATATTTGCTCCTGCTTATTTAAGCTCGGTAAGCTCTGAATTGGAGGAGTCAGAACAGAAAAACATAGCTGTTGTAGAAAATGATAATTTCTACTTTAGCAGACTTACTAATTCGGATCAATTTCGATTTACAAAAACACCAGAATCTGAATTAGATAATATAAAAAATAATTTCTCGGAATCTGGATACTTTGCAATAGTAGATTTTACTTGTGAAGAAAACATAATTAATTTTATTTCAGATAAACAGCTAAATAAAAACATAATTTCCGAAATTGAACAATACATCAGACAAATAAAACGTGAACAAAATTATAAAGATGAAGGATTTGATGTTTCTGATATATCAAATCTAGAACCAAACCTCCAATTTAATAATACTATTATTACTGAAGATGGTAATGAACAAGGAGCGAACCAAGATATGAGAACTGCTCTTGCTTTTATCTTTGGTTTTCTAATTTACATCTTTATATTTATGTACGGTAGCATGGTTATGAGGGGGGTTATTGAAGAAAAAACAAACCGCATTGTAGAGGTTATTATTTCTTCTGTAAAGCCATTTCAGTTATTAATTGGTAAAATTATTGGAGTAGCATTAGTTGGGTTTACTCAATTTGTTTTATGGGTATTACTTAGTATTTTGGTAGCAAACATTGCAGGGAATACATTACTGGCTGATAATCCAGTAGGGGTTTTTGATTCTATTTCCTCTTTATTAGTAGGTATTAACTTAAATGTGCTGATTTTATACTTTATGTTCTACTTTATAGGAGGTTATTTACTGTATAGTTCCTTCTTTGCGTGTATCGGAGCTGCTGTAGATAATGAAACAGATACACATCAGATGGTTCTTCCTATTACCATACCTTTAATACTTTCTATAGCTATGATAGAAGCAATAATAAACAACCCAGATGGTACACTTGCCTTTTGGATGTCTATCTTCCCTTTAAGTTCTCCTATTATTATGATGGTACGGCTACCTTTTGGAGGGGTTGAGAGCTGGGAAATACTACTTTCTACTACTGTATTATTGCTTTCCTTTTTGATGACTACATGGGTTTCTTCAAGAATTTATAGAATCGGAATACTCATGTACGGTAAAAAAGCCACTTTCAGAGAGCTATATAAATGGATAAAATTTAAAGGATAATCCATTTTTTCATGATTTTCCGCTCTTTTTGGCACTAATAACTATTAATTACTTTAAATTAATTAACATTATATTTTAATTTATATACCTGTATACCAGATGATTAAGGTGTTTACAAACATATTTTTGTTAAAAAACATAGAGTTTTGCTTTTGCCATAAGTTTGGATATACTTACATTTGCCGAGTATTAACAAAAAAATATAAACAAAAATTAAAATTATGAAAAAAAATTTACGTAACTTATTAGTTCTTTCTTTAGGGCTAATTACAACAATCGCCTCAGCTCAATGGAGTGCGAATTCAACAACTAGAGCAGACAATCCTGATGAAGGTGAAAGATCAGCAGAACAAAGAATAAATGTTAGTGCTGACTGGGGTGCTGTACATGTTTCTACTGATTATACTTTAGATATGCAATCTGGAGAAATGACAACAGAAGTATACGAAGCTTATGTAAGTACTGACCTAATGGGAATGGCTACATTAACTGCAGGTAAGCAAGACTTAAGTTTTGGTTCTGGTGCATTAATTTCTTCAAATGACTGGGGATTGGAAAGATACACTAATACCGGTGGTGACATAGCGTTAGAATTAGGTGGATTTAACGTAAATGTAGGTACATTAAATGGAGTTGCTCAAGCAAATAACTACATGAATCTTGGTGGTAGTTTTGCTGGAGCTGATGTTAACATCTTAATGATGAACGATGGAGATAATTCTGCACATGGTTATGACTTATCATATGCTATGGGTGACTTCTCATTAGCAGTAAGTATGAACGAAGATATGAACGAAGCTACTTATAACAGTTACACAATTTCTTACAACGTGATGGATAACTTAACAGCTTCTGTATCTCAAACTTCTAATGAAGGAGGATTTTCAATGGATAACACTGCTTTAAGTGGTGGATGGGATAATGGAAACATTGGTTATTTAAATGATGGTGATGAAGATAGAGCTATAAGTATCTCATACGCTCTTGGTGATATCTCATTAGGTTATACTATGCACAACATAGATAACGAAGCTGCTGGAACTGAAAGTGAAGCTAGTTCAATGACTTTAGGTTACCAATTAAATGACAATGCTCATGTTGGTCTTGCAAGATTCGCTGATGTTGATGAGACAGAATACACTTGGATAACACTTTCTATAGGATTGTAATCATTCAATAATAAATTAAAAAGAGGACTCATCTGAGTCCTCTTTTTTTTTAGTATAAACAGTGTTTTGTTAACAAAAGTGCTTCTAAAATAGAAAGAATGGGGAAAATCCTTATATATTTGCACTAATTATTAATCATTAAAAAAATTTAAACAAATGAAAAAATTATTATTAACAGCAGTAGTAGCTTTATCTACATTAGCAGCTTCTGCACAATTTATGGTTGTTACAACTTATGATAGTGAGCAAGAAGAAACTATGGACCAGATAACAGCTAATATGGGAGTTGGTTTTATGGTAAGTGATGATATCACTTTAGGAGGAGTTAGATCACTTGATGATGCTGGAGACAATTCTTATGAAATATTTGTAAGATATAACCTAGCAATGATGGAAGGGGCTTATGCAATGATTCAAATGCCTACTGAAGATATGAGTGATAATATGAAAGTAGGTTTAGGAATGTCATTTGCAGTTTGGAATTCTCTATACTTAGAGCCTAACTACACTATGCCTGTAAGTGAGGATAGTAATGGTGATAGAGAAGGTGAGTTCAACATTGGTATTGGATACCGATTCTAAGAGAACATATATAATAAAAAAACCACCTCAAAAGGGTGGTTTTTTTATTACCTAAAAATTTCTTTTAATTTATTAAGAGATTTATCTATTCCACTAGCATCAGAACCACCAGCAGTTGCAAAGAATGATTGTCCTCCTCCACTACCCTTTATCTCAGTAGAAAGATCTTTGATTAAAGTAGAGGCATCCATGTTTTTATCTTGAATAAGGTCGTCTGTAATCATTAAAGTAAGAATTACCTTATTATTACTCTCTGAAGCAAGTAACATTACTAAATTGTTCTCAGACTTCCTTAAATTAAAGGATAAGGACTTCATTCCTTCAGAATCCAAGTCTACTTTCTCAGTAATAACCCCTATCCCACTTATTTCTTCTCTTTTTAGTAGAATATCCTTCTGCAGGATAACTAACTCCTTAGATTTATATTTCTCTAGCTTCTTAGAAAGAGATTTATTTTCCTGTATTAAATCTTTTATCCCTTGTATGGGGTCTATATTCTTGATTAAAGACTTTATCGTATTTAATGTATTTTCCATCTCTTTAGTATGTTTTTTATGTTTATCTCCTGTAATTGCCTCTATTCTACGAATTCCTGCCGATATAGACCCTTCTGATACTATCTTAAAAGCATCAATCTCTTCA
>JABHQB010000059.1 GCA_018695965.1 Flavobacteriales bacterium
AATACTTTGCATATTTTTTATTATTAGTAATATTATAGGATATTATATCTGAAACTACAATATACGCATCTAAAACATCTTGTTTTGTGACTTCCTCTGTAGATCGTTGTACATCATCTAAAGCTTCAAAATAAGAAACAATAACTATTGGATCAGTTGAATTTCCTAAAGCTCTTACTGATACTTTTAACATTTCGTATGCTTCAGAAAATCTACTAGGATTATATTTTAATAAGTCTACTCCTTTTTTACCATATACTAGATTTTCTTTTCCATAATATTTAATTCTTTGATCATAAACCATCATTAATGTATCAATATAGGCTGATTTATTATTGTCATTCTTCTTTATTTGATGATAAATTATCTTTGGAGCATTTGCAAAAATATATTCATTAAACTCAGGACAATTGATCAAAACCCATCTCCAGCTTTTAATCGCTTCTTCATAATTTTTGTTTTTGTAGTCATTCCTGTAGATCTGATATTTCGTGACACAAGTAGCACTATCTGTACCATAATTTGTCTGAGCAAAAACACTTGTAGTAATTGTTGAAACAAAAAGTAGTAATATTAATTTCTTCATTTTTTATTCTATATTATTAATCATATTTTCTCTTTACAAACCAGATTCCTTTAAATGTAACCCCAAGATTAAATCTTACAAATTGTTCTTTTATTAACTCTTCTTCAGTAGTCCCTTTCTCTCCTACTTCCATAGAAATATTGAAATAAGAATTACTTCTCTTTACAGGAAGACCTAAACCAAAAGTAAGTGCTTTTTCTGAAATCTGCTTATTATTTAAATTTAAGTAGGATTTATCTAGCCTAGATCCTATCCTGTAATTTATTTTCTTCCAATATTTTGTTGCTGAATTATAATCAGGTGTATATTGCAATCCGGCAGAAAAACAAGTGCTGTTCTCTAAATAATCCTCTTCTATTACCTCTCCAAATTTCAGTTGATAATCACTCCAGTTCTGAGAAGAATAGTTTGCAACTAAAATCAATTTATCAGAGGAATACATCAATCCTGCAGAGAACTTTGATGGCATGGTAACTGTGCCTAATTCAGTAGAATTCTGAAAAGTATCTTTTATGATTAAAGATGAATTACTTAGTTCGTAAGTAGTTCCAATTAAAGTTCTTTTAGCTTCTAAATCAGAATTATTCTGATAGGTCATTCCAAATGAGACATCTTTATCTTCATATAGATTAGTGTTAAATAATAATCCTGCTTCATAAGTCATACCTGTAATATTTATTCTGTCAACAGAACTTGTATTAAGTATGGATGCATTATTAAAGTTTGCTGTTCTGTTTCTACTCAAACCTCCAAAAATATATTTTGCATTTATTCCTGCAGAGAAATTTTCATGTAGTTTTACAGAAGCTCCAAAATAATAATTACTCAAACCTCCTGTTCCAGTAGAGAAAATATTAACAGTATCTTCCAAACTAGTAGCGTCATAATAATCTAATTTATAACCAATATCTGAAAAGGGACGCAAACCAGAACTAACAGAGATATATTTATTGACAGGGAATCCTAAAGAAAGATTTGAGAAATTTGTATTGCTCTCTGTTTGTGACAGATCATTCGTTTGAAAATCTGTAACTGAAGCATTTAAAGATGTAGAAAACAAGAAAGATTTTGATTTAAAGGTAGAATAAGTTGCCGGATTATTTGAGTTGATAATTTCAGAATTACAGAAAACTACAGAAGTTCCTCCTGTTGCAGATTGCTCTGGAGAAACAGAATTACTCAAGTTTCCTAAACCAAACCTAGAATATGGAGAATTAGTAGATAATTGAGAAAAACCATTTGCACTTATTAATGTAAGTGAAAGTAAAAATAGATATTTATTTATCTTCATTATATTTTAAAATTATATTTAATCCTTTAAGAACTAAATTTTGATCTGCAAATATGCTGTTTT
The DNA here is from genome assembly GCA_018695965.1 of Flavobacteriales bacterium. GTDB lineage: Bacteria > Bacteroidota > Bacteroidia > Flavobacteriales > BACL11. Next base: position 1,941 of record JABHQB010000059.1, read on the forward strand.
TTAAAGCGTTTTCAAAGAAAAAAGTGTCTCCTCCTGTGACTACAACGATTAAATCCTCATTTTCTTTTCTAAATACGGAAATTAATGAATCTACTTCTGACAAAACTCCTTGCTCTACTCCTGAAAAAATAGAAGAGTCAGTATCATCTCCAATAAATTTAGATTTTCCTGAAACAGATAATTTTGGTAATAATTCTGTAAATTCGTTTAACGATTTATACCTCATTTCTAATCCAGGAGAGATTCTACCTCCTAGATATTCTTTGTTTTTATTAATAAAATCATAGGTAATACAAGTTCCTGCATCAATAACAACTGCATTTTTATTAGGATATTCTTCTGAAACAGCAACAATATTCGCAATTCTGTCTTTACCTAAAGTTTCAGGAGTTTTATAATTCAAATTAATTGGTAAACTAGTTTTATGAGAGAGATGAATCACTTCAACATCCAAATTCCAGTTCATTTCTTTTCTTACTGAAGAAATAATGACATTTTTAATGTCAAATTCTTTTATAAGAGTATTTACCTTTCCTGTTTCTATCTCAGAGGTTTTTAGGATTTCTACTAACTGATCATTATTAAATACAGCATACTTTACTAGAGTGTTTCCTATGTCAATTATTAAATTCATCAATATAAATAAGGCTTCAAATTTACGAATGTTTTATTGCTTGTATAAAGATTAGAAAATATTTCTCTAAATAAAAAAATAATCTAAATTTGCAATCTAAAATGGTGCTATAGCTCAGTTGGTAGAGCAATGGACTGAAAATCCATGTGTCCCTAGTTCGAATCTTGGTAGCACCACTTTTAAAAAAAACCCTTGTAGTCAATTGATTGCAGGGGTTTATTTTTTGATTAGAATTGATATTTTAAGTTAACAAGCGGGTATGGTAAATATTTCAGCATAAGCCAATCTCCTTTTGTATTTAAAAAAGATTCTGTATACCACATATAATCATCTACTTGTGGTTCTCCAGGATCAGAATGAACTTGACCATAATGCCATTTTACAAGAACTAACTGAAATCCATAGTTGAAAGACCAATTACCAGAGTATCCTATTTCTTTTTCTTTTACCCAAGAATATCTTAATAGCATTTCGTCATAAAAGTCTCTACCAAAAACTAAAGTATGACTATTTTCACTCATATAATTTGCATATTTAATTCCTGTCACTAAAGATGGGGCGCCCACGCTAAGTATCCAATAAAAATTATCATTCAAATGAATATCGTAATTTAAGCAAATAAAACTTGGTGCATGTGACGTGCCAAGTCCACCCTCAACAGAAAAACCACTTGACAAACCTGTCTGAGAAAAAGTCAGGGTACTTAGTGTAGTCATCATAATTAAAACAAAGATTAGCTTTTTCATAATAGCAAATAAAAGCAAATAAAAAGAAGGAAGTATGCTAAGCATAATAAAAAAGGGGAAAATCGGGGTAGCAGGATTCGAACCCTATACTAAAAACTACAAATCAAAATTTACTCAAAAATTATTTACTTTTCAATTGTTCCATCACTATACAAAAAGAAAAGAGGTTGATTATAAATCATTCTTGATTCTCTACCTAACACATCACAGACCTTTAAAAGAGTTCTTTTATTAGACATTTGAGAGTCTGATAATCCTGAAATAGTAGAATACTCATAAAATTCATATTCTGCTCTTTC
>JABHQB010000060.1 GCA_018695965.1 Flavobacteriales bacterium
ATTTGCAGCTATATTTGTTGGTCCTATTTCAGGAGCATCAATGAATCCAGCAAGAAGCATATCTCCAGCGATATTGATCAATGATTTTTCGTATTTATGGATTTATATTGTATCTCCAATCTTAGGATCTGTCTTATCAGTTTTTGTTTATAAGATAATTCAAACAAGAAAATAGTGTAAAAATTTATAATTTATTTTCTCTGAAATGATTTAAAGACAAGAAATATAATTATCACTTGTAGAATCACTAACAAGAAATGAATATAATAGACCTTACTTTCATTATCAGAAATTAAATATGTTTCTTCAATCCATTTATAAAAGAGAACAGAAAAAATCATCCCTGAGATGTTTCCAAGTTGCTTAAAAATATCTATTGAAGAAAGTGTTTCCGTTTTATTCAAGAATATAGTTTCAGCTCTTCCTAAAAAGTCTCCAAATAAGAAAGTAATACTTCTAGCAATATAAATAAGTAGTGCTACCTGATAAGAATAAGGATATATAAGAAAAAATATTATCCAGATTAACATAATAGACTCTACTATCAATAAAAACTTAAAGAAGTAATCTATTTTCATTATTCTCTTATAAAGAGAAGCGATACTTATTGTAAGAATAGCGAATATAATACCCATAATAGGATAATCATCAATCTTTATTGGTTTATATTGAGTTACGTAAGATCCAATCGCAATACCCATAAACATGGTATTAATAAACTTATATGTAATAAATATTTTTGTGTTAATAAGGTATCGTGAATCTTTAGACACTATATTATCTTCTGAAAAAGTATTTTTCTTCAATAGATGACCATAATCAATATAGAAAGAAATAAAAAAAATTAATATTAAGAAAAGAATAATTAAACTCATACTACTATTATGCTATTAATAGTATGTAAGTCTTCTAACTTTAGCAATTAGTTTTGCTAATCTGATAACTTGTTTTGTGTATCCGAATTCATTATCATACCAAGTATAAAGAACGACATCTTTTCCACTAGCAATAGTTGCATTACTATCATAAACAGAACAACAAGTATTTCCAATAATATCAGTAGAAACTAAATCAGGATTAATCTGATAGTTAATCTGATTTATCAAATTTCCTTTCAAGGCTGCATCTCTCATTACATTATTCATGTCTTCAACTGAAGTATCAGAATTCAGAGATAATTTTAAAATCGCTAAAGAAACATTTGGAGTAGGAACACGAACCGCATTTGCAGAAAGTTTTCCTTCTAAAGATGGAATTACTTTTGTTACTGCTTTTCCAGCTCCAGTTGAAGTAATAACCATATTAATTGCAGCTGAACGACCTCTTCTTGGCTTCTTGTGCATATTATCTAATAAATTTTGGTCGTTGGTATACGAATGTACTGTCTCCAGATGTCCTTTCTCAATGCCGTATTTTTCTTCTACTACATGTAAAATAGGAGCAATGCAGTTTGTAGTGCAAGATGCAGCTGAAAAAATATTTGTATTATCAATATCTAAATCATTTGAGTTAATTCCATAAACAATATTTGGAATTCCTTTTCCTGGAGCTGTAAGCAGAACTTTGTTAACTCCTTTAGCTTGTAAATGACGAGATAAAGTTTCTTTATCTGTAAAAACACCGGTATTATCTATTAGTAATGCATTGTTAATTCCATGAATGGTATAGTCAGTATCTTCTGGATTACTTCCTTCAATAAACTTAATAACTTGTCCGTTTACAATAATTGCTTGATTCTTTAAATCAATATCAACTACACCCTTAAAAGATCCATGAACTGAGTCATTTCTTAATAGATCAGCTCTTTTTATTATTTGAGCATCAGTTAATTTTCTGACAACAATAGCTTTCAGTCTTAACTGTTCTCCTTTTCCTGCTTGTTTTATAAGTTCTCTAGCTGCTAGTCTTCCAATTCTTCCAAATCCATATAGAATCACATCTTTTGCTTGTTTTGAGCTTGTATCCGCTCCAACAATATGGATCAATTTTTCAGATAGAAAAGTGTTTACTTCAGTAGATTCACTTTCAATATATTCAGCAGTTAATATTCCAATATCTATTTTACTTGGAGCTAAATTCATATTTATCATTTCTTTTGCAAGAAGGGTAGCGGTCTCAACATTGTTTTCTCTACCTACAACTTTCTTAGCATATGAAATATAATTTAGTAATTCAGAAACCCCAATTTCCAATAGTTTATTTCTAAAAAGCACTAATTCTATGCCTTTGTCATACATTAAGGTGCCAACAGAATTTAAAAGATCTACTCCTGATTTTTCCTTGTTCACCCAATTATTTAATTGATTTTCGTAAGAGTTATCCATTTTAATGGTGGTTTTAGTTTTCTAATATGATGGCAAAAATAGTATTATATATTAAATAATAAATAGCTTTTAAACTCTATTTTTTATTCCATTTAAATCTGTATTTTTACACTTAAATAAATTGCTTAAATGATAGTAGATTTTTATAAATTCCAAGGGACAGGAAACGATTTTATCATGATTGATGATAGAGGAGAAGATTTTGACACGGAAGATTCTGTGCTTATTAAATCACTTTGTGAAAGAAGATTTGGAATAGGTTCTGATGGTTTGATTTTACTTCAGAATCATGAAGAATTTGATTTTGAGATGATTTTTTTTAATTCTACTGGAGAGAAATCTACATTCTGTGGAAATGGAGGAAGATGTATAATTTCATTTGCTCATTTGTTAGGGATTTTTAACAAAAATTGTAAGTTCATGGCTTATGATGGAATGCATGAAGGTTCGATAGATAAAGATATGGTTTCCTTAAAAATGGCGGACGTAAAAGAAGTTGATGTACGAGAAGATTCCGTTGTGTTAGATACGGGTTCTCCGCATTTAGTGAAATTAGTAGGTAATGTAAAAACTATAAATGTACTTAATAAAGGAAAAAAACTAAGGTTTTCTAAAGAATTTGGTGATTACGGCATAAATGTAAATTTTGCAGAAGTAAATGAACGTATTTCTATAAGAACTTATGAGAGAGGTGATGAGATGGAATCTCTTTCTTGTGGAACTGGAAGCGTAGCTACAGCTATTGCACTTTATGAAATTGGAAAAATTGATGACAAAGAAATAAACATACATACTACAGGAGGAGAACTGAAAGTCAGTTTTAATCATGATGGAAAAAAATATACAAATATTTGGCTTTCAGGAAAGTCAAGTATGGTTTATTCTGGAGAATTTGAATGTTAAGAGAAAAAAAAATAAAGTTACGAACTCTTTTGCCGACTGATTTAGAGTTTTTGCAAAAGATAGAAAACGATAGAAGTTTGTGGGAATACGGAAGTGATAGAAAGATTTTCACAAAAAAGGAACTTACTAACTACATAAAAAACTCATCTGAAAAAATCCAAAAAGCAAAACAGTTTAGATTTGTAGTTGATTACAATAACACTCCTGTTGGTTTTGTTGATTTGTTTGAATATAAAAATAATAGTGCAGGAGTTGGGATTATTATTGATAAAGAATATCAGAAAAGAGGGTTTGCATTAGAATCCTTAAAGTTATTGATAGATTATTCATTAGAAAAACTAAAACTAAAAATTTTACATTGCAAAATAAGTAAGTGTAATTTTAGGAGTATTCAACTTTTTACTAGTTGTGGGTTTATTTTCACAAAAGAAATGGATAATTTATATTTTTACACCTTTACTTTATGAGGTCATTTCTTTTCCTGCTGATAATATTAATATTTTCCTGTAAAAATGAAAATATTTCTGAATATAAGGAAATCCCAGATGAAATTTATTTTAACCACAATGATAGTGTTCAGTATGTAGGTAAAGAGACTTGTAAGCAATGTCATTCAGAAATTTATAATTCTTTTATGCAAACTGGAATGGGACAATCTTTTTCCCATGCAACAAAAACAAAATCGGTATTAGATGAAAATAACAACCCTTTAATTTATGATGAAAACAAAAACCTTTATTACCAGCCAATTTGGAAAAAGGATAGTTTATATATAATGGAGTTTAGATTAAACAAGTATGATACTATTCATAAATTGATTCAAAAGATTGATTATGTGATTGGATCTGGGCAACATACAAATTCTCATATTTTTTCCATAAATGGATATTTACATCAAGCTCCTTATACTTTCTATACTCAAGAGGGAAAAGGGGATTTACCTCCTGGATATGAAAATGGAAATAACAGTCGTTTTACTAGAGAGATAGGGTTAGAGTGTATGAGTTGTCATAATGCGTATCCAAGTCACGTAGAGAACAGTATAAACCAATATCATTCTGTTCCTGATGGAATAGACTGTGAAAGATGTCATGGTCCTGGAGAGATACATGTAAAAGAAAAACTTTCTGGAAATATAATTGATACTTCAAAGTATATTGATTATACAATTGTAAATCCTGCAAAATTATCTTCTTCTTTACAATTTGATATCTGTAGAAGGTGTCATTTACAAGGAACTTCAGTTCTGCAAAATGGAAAAAATTGGAATGATTTTATTCCGGGAACTGTTTTATCTGAAACAATAGACACATATATTCCAAGATATGAAAATGATGAATCATTTATTATGGCCTCTCATGTCGATAGGTTGCAACAATCTGATTGTTTTAAAGTTGGAGGAGTTAGTTGTATTTCTTGTCACAATCCACATAAAAGTGTTACTACTTTAGATAATAATTATTTTAACAATAAATGTATTTCATGTCATACAGATTGTAGGAAAACTCCAAAGAATACAGATTGTATTTCCTGTCATATGCCAAAATCTTCTTCTATAGATATTCCACATGTTTCCATAACAGATCATAAAATATCAGTACACAGTAATTCAAAAAAAGTAAAAGGATCTTTTAAAGAACTTGCCTGTATTAATAATGATTCTCCAACTAATTTAAGTAAGGCAAAAGCTTATCTCAAGCATTATGAAAGTTTTGATCAAAATCCTATGTTGTTAGATTCTGCATTTATGTTTCTGAAAAGATGCGAAAAAGAGGAGAGTTTCCCCTTTTATATTCAGTATTATTATCTTAAAAAAGATTACAAGAAACTTATAAAATATTCAGAATATTATAGTTTAGATAAACTTCACAATATGTTTACTAACAATATTTTAAGCATTGCTTATTCTAGAATTGCAGAAGCTTATTCTAAATGTAATTTTAATGAAAAATCTTATGCTAATTATTTAAAGTCATTAGAACTATCTCCAAGCAATTTAGATTTTCTACTTAAAACATCAGCTTTAGAAATCAAAATGTTTAAGTTTGAACAGGCAAAAATTAGATTAAAAAAGATGATTAAACTCAACCCAAATTTTGATAAAGCATATTATAATTTGGGACTTATTTATTTGAATGTAGATAAGGATTTAGATATAGCAAAACTTTATTTTGAAGAAGCTCTAAAACTAAATCCTGATTATATACAGGCAAAAGATATGATAAAGTATATCAAGAGTAATTAAATGAAAAAAAATAAAATAACCAGTATAATAATAAGTGTATTTATTGTCTTATTAGTTAGTTTCTCTCTTTATGTGTATGAAGAATTAACAAATAATAATAGTATTTTTAGTTATTATGAAACCTTTGGTGGAGACAGAAAAGAAATTAAAATTCTAGCAAATTCGGAGATAGATGATGTTATTCATTTACTTAATAAAAATGGAGAATTACATTGTTTACCATGTTTCAATGCTCTTGCTTATAAAAAAGGATATACAAAGAATATAATTTCTGGAACAATTATTTTAGAAGGAAGATATAGCATCAATTCATTAATCAACTCTTTAAAGGTCAAAAAGAGAGATGTAAGGAATCTGCAGATACCGGAAAACATTAGGTTAATTGAAGATATGATTATATTAATAGAAGATTCTATAGGATATAAAAGAGGAGAGTTGAAAAGTTACTTAGATACTTCTAGTTTTTTAATTGCAAATAATTGGACAATGGAAACTCTTCCTGCATTTTTTATTCCTAATACATATGAGTTATATACAGATGTATCAGTTGAAGAATTTCTAAATAAAATGAATGAAGAATACAAAAAATTTTGGAATACAGAAAGGGAACGTAAATGCGATTCCTTAGGAATTACAAAAATAGATGTGTCTATTCTGGCTTCTATAGCAGAAGAAGAACAAGATAAAAGATTGGATGAAAGATCAAAGATTGCGGGTCTTTATCTAAATAGATTAAAAAACCCAAGTCATTTCCCATATTTACAAGCTGACCCAACAGTAAAATTTGCAAATAAAGATTTCGGAATTAAACAAGTGCTTAATAAACACTTGAAAATTGACAATCCGTATAATACCTATAAATACAAAGGACTTCCCCCAGGACCAATTTGTATTCCTTCAATACAAGCAATTGATGCAGTCCTAAATGCCGAGAAACATGACTATTATTTTATGTGTGCTGGTAGTAATGGTGATGGTTATCATGAGTTCACTTCTACAAACAGAGATCATAATAAGAAGAAAAGAAAATTCAAAAAGTTCCAAGGATTTAAGTAAAATTACATCTAAAATATTTTATTATTTTTGTTGTCTTAAAAAAGAAAGTAAATGAGACAAATAAAATTCGGAACAGATGGATGGAGAGCTATTATTGCAAAGGAATTTACTGCTGATAATGTAGCTAGAGTTAGTCTAGCTGTTTCAGATTTCATGAATGAGAATCATGATAATCCTACCGTGGTAATAGGTCATGATTGCCGATTTGCAGGAGAACTATTTGCTGAAACTGCCGCAAAAGTTCTTGCGACAAAAGGGGTTATGGTATTACTTGCTAAAGACTTTGTTTCTACTCCAATGGTAAGTTTAGGAGTAGTAAATTACAAAGCAGATATTGGTGTAGTAATTACCGCATCTCACAATCCTCCTTCTTATAATGGATACAAACTAAAAGGAAGTTTTGGAGGACCACTTTTGCAAAACGATATTACAGATGTTGAAAATAGAATACCCGACACAAATTCAGTTAATATTGATTCTGTAAAATTAGAAGATTTACAAAAAAGTGGAATGTTAGAATATGTAGATTTAGAAGACGACTATTGTAAACATGCTGAAAATTCTTTTGATTTGGAATCTATCAGGAATTCTAGTTTAAAACTTGCGTACGATTCTATGTTTGGTGCTGGAAAGAATGTTATTTCTAGATTATTGCCTGAAACGATTCAGATTCATGATGATGATAATCCTGGATTTCATGGTCAAGCTCCGGAACCAATTCATAGGAATCTATTAGAATTCTCTGAACTAATAAAAACTAATGGAAATATTGATTGTGGTTTAGCTACTGATGGGGATGCTGACAGAATTGGGTTGTATAATTCTAAAGGAGAGTTTATTGATTCTCATCATTTAATTCTGTTATTAATTCACTATATGGTGAAATATAAGAAAATGAAGGGTAAAGTTGTAACCGCATTTTCATGTACTGTAAAAGTAAAACAGATTTGCAACCATTATGGATTAGATAATGAAACTGTTAAAATCGGATTTAAACATATTGCTGATAAAATGATCACGGAAAATGTTTTAATTGGAGGTGAAGAAAGTGGAGGGATAGCAACTACTGGACATATACCAGAGAGAGATGGAATTTGGATGGGACTTATATTGTTCGAATTTATGGCAAAATCAGGTAAAACACTAGATGAATTGATTAAGGAAGTTTATGACATTGTAGGTCCTTTCTCTTTTGAAAGAATAGATTTGCATCTTGATGAAAATAAAAAACAATCAATTGTTCAGAATTGTAAAGATAAAAATTATACTTCTTTCGGAAAATATAATGTTGAAAGAGTAGAAACTACCGATGGTTTTAAATTTTTCTTTGATGATGATACTTGGCTGATGATCCGTGCTTCAGGAACAGAACCTGTTTTAAGAACTTATTCTGAAAGCTCTTCTCAAGAAAAGTGTTTCGATATTCTGGAAGAAACTAGAAGAACCTTATTGGATTAATAATATTATTTTATGTCTGTAGAATTTAGAATAGGAGATAAAGTAATTCTAAAAAAAGATAGAACAAAAGCAATAGTTCTATTATCAATAGGTGATAGAAAAGTGAAAATAGAAGATGAATATGGATTTGAATATATTATTAATCATTCTGATATCCTTCCATTAAATGAATCTACTAACATTATTAGTGCGTATGGGAGGGACTTTGAAGTGAAAGATGAAGATGTTAGAAAAAAAAGAGAAAAGAAGACATATTTCAGCAAAACAGATAGAGGTGGCATGGTGAAAATTGATCTTCATATTGAACAAATTACTTCCTATTATCATCATATGAAAAATTCAGAAATAGTACAAATACAAATGGAATATTGTAAAAAAGAACTAGATCAATCTATGATGAAACATAAGAAATCTATAGAAATTGTACACGGAATAGGAGGAGGAGTATTAAAATCAGAAGTACATAAACTCCTTGATTTGTACAATCTTACCTTCTTTGAATCTAATAATGGAGGTTCGACAGAAGTTATTCTGTAGATTCTATTATTTTTCTAATCTTTTAATAATTTCTGAAATTTGTTTATAAGAGATTCTTTTAGCTAAGATCTTCTTGTCTTTGTCAAGTAAGTAGATCACAGGTGTTGAATAAATATCGTACTGATCTCTCCAATTACTGCTAGCTGCCGGATTTCCATCAGGATCTTCTAGAATATCTCCAACATTAATCCAGTCACCAATTCCTTGGTTAATAATGAATTTCTCCCATTTCTTTTTGTCAAACTCAGTTTGTACTGCATATACCTTTACATCTACAGATTTATGAGAACTTAGAAACTTTGGAGCTGCAGTTAATGAATCTACTACTTTTTTTACTTTAGGTAATTCTTTCTTACAATGTCCGCAATCAGGACCAAAAAATATCAATAATGTATATTTTGCCTCTACATCATATAATTTATGGATGATTCCATTTGTATCTTTCATAAATGGAATACCAAGTTGATTTAAAAATGGAGGAGAGGGTCTTCCAATTAAGTTAGGAGCAATTTTTTCTGCTCTTTCTTCAATTTTTTCAAGTTGTTTTTCTTTCACCCAATCCGCTTCACCAGTCATGTAATAATTTTCTACCATATGAACAAATATAGCATCCATACCCATTATTTTTGATCTTTCGTAAGTAGAAGTAATGTACGACACTACGTATTGAAATATATCTTTGTTTTGTCTGGAAAGTATAGCTATTACATCTGAAGATTTAGAAATAGAATCTGGATGCTGAACAGTAAGTTTATTCAAATAAGTATCCATCTTATTGAAAAATATAGGTGTCTTTAAGATTCTTTCATCTGTAAAATCTACATTATCCCAATAGTGTTCCTTGTAGTATTCAAATTGGAATATTTGTTTTTCTTCCTTGCTTAACTCTTTCGGAGCTGCTGGTATTTCCGGCTCAGTTGTAGCCTTTATTACTTTAGTGAAAAAGATATCAGAATATTCTTCTTCAAACTGATCTTTAAATTCTTTTACCTCTGTATCGATCTTTATAATCTCTTTATTTATAGCTTCTTTTTCTTTTTCTGATGCAGTTTTTTGTTTCTCTCTTAAAGGTGAAACTAATTTTTGTTGAGTTGTAATAAATTTTAAATAATTATAAAACGGAGTATTTTCTTTACTATTTGTAAATTCCATACTTTCTACCAGTGAATTTAAATTTGTTTTGAAAGAAAACTGTTGTTCAGAAATAACTAAATCAAAATATTGTTGATTTGGTAAAACTATCAGATACATACCTCCATCTAAAGTTTCATCACCTTTAAAGATGAACTTTCCATTTTTAGAAAATGCAGTATCGGTAGCATATTGTTTTCCTCCAAAATAATATGCTAACATTACAGACGTATCTTGCAATCCAATAATCTCACCTTTTATCTCATATGCATTATTCTCATTTGATTTAAGAAGATTTATCTGTTGAGAATAGGAATTAGATAAAATAAAGATAGATAATAATGTGAAGATGTATTTAATCATATTTTTTGTTTTCGCAAATTTAATAAAGGAAACGTAATATCCAAACTTATATTTTATTCAAAATTACTTTCTTTTTAAAATGATAATTTAGATAGATTGTAGATATAATCATAAAGGACGCTGTTATGTAGAAATAGATATTCAAATCTTGTATTTCATGTTTCAGAAGAGGGTAGAATCCAGATAAAATAAAACATAATACAATGGTATATACTGGTTCTAAATTGATAGCCATTACTAATGTATAAGGAGAGATGTATTTCATTATCTCTGTCATTAGAACAAAAATCATTGCAGTACAAATAATTGATAATATTAACAAGTATATTAAATCTCTTGATTCAATTTTAAATAAAAACACTTCTGAATGTCCTAATAGAAGGATGTATGCAGCTACAAGTATTGACCCACTAAACATTTCAATTGTACATAATTTTGTTGAAGAAATCTTATGAACATATTTCGCATTAAGCACCGTAAATAGAGCTGCTAATAATGATGAAATAATTCCATATAAATACGCTTTTCCTATTGATAGATCTATTGTGTTCCACCACATAATACAGATAGATACTATAATAATAACCCCTAATAATATTTCATGTTGGCTAATCTTTCTTTTAAGAACTATAGGTTCTATAATAGAGGTGAATAAAGAGGAGGTTGATAGACAAATAACTCCAATTACAGTATGTTCACGTATTGATTCAAAAAAGAAAATCCAATGAAGACCAACAATAAATCCAATAAAAGAAATTTCAACTAAATCTTTTAATTTAATGTCCCAGAGTTTATCTTTAATCGAGATAAAAATAAATAGAACAATAAAGGTGATTAACATTCTATAGAATACCAGAGCGCTAGATTGTATTTCGTCATTTAAGTTTTCCAGTTTAATAAAACTCTCATTTCCTAGTATCCCCGTAAATCCAAGGATAATAACCATTACATGAAGAATAAAAAATTTATTACGTACAAATAATTGATTCATAACTATTATTTTAGCTTTGCAAAAATACAATAAATGAAAATACTTATTTCTCCTGCAAAAAAAATAGACTTCTCTAGTGAGAAGACTTTTCTTGAGAATTCAACATTTGTTTTCTCAGAAAAATCTAAGATTATAATGAAAGAATTATCTTCTTATTCTGATCTGCAGCTTTCTAAGTTAATGAAAATAAGCTCAAATCTGGGAATCCTTAATAAAGAGAGAAATGATAATTGGAAATTTCCATTTCCGAAAAATGAATCGAAACAAGCGTTGTTATCTTTTAAAGGAGAGGTATATCAAAATATGAGAATAGATAAATTTAATAAATCTGATTTTGATTTTGCAAATAATAGACTAAGGATACTTTCCGGATTGTACGGAATATTAAAACCATCTGATTTAATTCTTCCATACAGACTAGAAATGGGAACAAAATTAAAAATAGGAGATAATAGTAATTTATATGATTTCTGGAGGGAATCTGTAACAGATTACTTGTTAAATGAGATAAAAGAAGATAAGTTTTTAGTAAACCTTGCTTCTGACGAATACTTTAAGGTAATTAATAAAAAACAAATCCCTATACCTATAGTTACACCAATTTTTAAAGATATGAAAAATGGAAAATCAAAAGTCATTTCCTTTTACGCAAAAAGAGCAAGAGGGGAGATGTGTAATTATATTATCAAAAATAAGATTTCATCAATTGATAAAATTAAAAGGTTTGATAATTTGAATTATATCTTTACTGAAGAAAATAATGGGAATCTAGTTTTTACTAGAGATCATAATTAAATTATCTGATTTGTAAAAATCAATTAAATTAACTAAATTTACCAAATAATAAAATCACTTTATCATGCAAAAATCTATACTCATCCTATCATTACTATTTTTAACACTATGTACATACGGACAAGTTCCATGCACACTTGTTGGTGCAGTAGTTACTGTTCCTTATTCAGCACCTCCCATAATGATGCATGCATCTGTTAATGGCATGTCGCAATATACTTATGGATGGAATGATGGTACGCCAGTGGGCTCTTCCAGTCAGAAACCTTTTTACTCAGGTTGGTGTGTAACCATTACTGATATTATGACAGGTTGTGATACTACAATTTGTGAAAGTTGTATTCCTACTGGAGGAGTAGGGCCTTGCACTATGCAATTTGATCCTGTCTGTGGATGTGATGGAGCGCAATACAGTAATCCTTGTATGGCTATGCAGCAGGGAATATTTACTTATACATCTGCTATTGGTCCAAATGGTCAATTATTACCATGTACTCAGCCTTCTACTTGTGAAGTAGAGATTGATGGAGATTCTATTATTTGTAATTGGGGTAATCCACATATTTTAGAAGCATCTCCTTCGGCTTCATCTAATCCATTTGTGTCTTATCAATGGTCAACCGGTCAAACAGGACATCTACTAACAGTTACAACACCTGGAACATATTGTGTTGTAGCAACAGATTCAACTGGATGTGTAGACTCAGCATGCTTTACGGTTTCGGTACAAGACATCCCAATTTATTCAACGCCATCTCCTCCTATTATCTGCTTAGGGGATACTATTACTTTGGAATTTTGGAACACTCCTTTAACAAATATAGTTTGGGTGCCTACAGGAGACACAACGCATATGATCCATGATAATCCTAATAGTTCTACTACATATATTGTTGAAGGTATAGATGTTAATGGTTGTGACAGAAGAGGAGAAATATTTGTTACTGTAGATTCTTGTAATCTTACTACAAATTTTGCTTGCATGGGAGGAATAAACCCTGGAGTTACTACATGTGTAGGTCCTGGAAATTATACCTTGGGACAAACGTATGTAATGGCAGTGTACTCAACAATGGCAGCATGTATAGCTGATTCTTGTACTGTTATTATGGGTGGTACGCATTCTGAAATATTTTCTGAAATTAATATTTATCCAAATCCTGCCTCAGATAAGTTCTATGTTGACTTACCTCATAGCGAAATTTTCACCATTTCTGTTTTAAGTATAGAAGGAAAATTAATATTACAAGAAATAGAAGTTGCAAATTCTATTGTGATTGATTCTGAAAAAATAACAAAAGGATCCTATATTTTAAGAATAGAAAACGATAAAGGAACATTTAACCAAATAGTGATCTTTGAATAATTTATGTGTAAAAATATTGTCTATATTTTAGTTCTTTTATTTTTTACATCTTCATGTAAAAAAGATAATATTATACCAGATAATAATGCTCCTTATTATGATGAAATTCCAACATTACTTCTAGAAAACTATGTGAACCGTGCATATATTGATTTATTAGGAAGAGAGCCTTTAGATGATGAAATGATAAATGATGTTCAATTTTTAAGAAACAATGATGTTTCAATAGGAAGTCGAGACACTTTACTCTATAAGTTACAATATGACACTAATTTTGTAGTTGGTGATTCTTCTTATAAAATAGCTTATTTCCACAGATTTTACGATATGGTAAAAGTAAGATTGATTGAAGGAGCGTCAAATGCTTATATAAATAGTGAAAATGCGAACTGGTATCAATCTTATCTGAATGATTCTTTAGGAGGAAACATGATAGATGCAAATAAAAAGATGCTGGAATACAATAAATTAAATGATATTATAAAATCAGAAAAACAATATTTGAACGGAACTATTTCAATAATAGAATACCACAAAAGGATGATTTACAATTCTATATATGATGATATCAATATGAATACCTTTAATTATATAAATGCTGTTTTTGACAACCTCTTGTTTCGATTTCCTACTGATTATGAATTTAATGAGTGTAAGTTAATGATTGATGATAACTCTACTCAGTTACTGATGGGGAGCTCTGGAAACTCTAAGTTTGATATGGCAGATATAATTTGTAATTCAGATGAATTTTATGAAGGATTAGTGAATTGGACATACATTACATTTTTAGGGAGAGAAGCGACAGCTCAAGAGAAAGATGAATTGATGAATGATTTAATTATAAACAACGATTATCAGAAAATACAAAGAATTATTATGAGTAGTGATGAATATGCACATTTTGACTAAAATTAAAAATATGAAAAAACTATTGATAATTTCACTGTGTTTTCCACTACTATTTTCATCTTGTAAAAAGGATGATGTGTATGAGTTAAATGAGGTGAATGCAACATCTTATAATGCAAATAAGAATAAACTAAAAAGTACTAATCAGTATATATCAATTGTACATGCTAATTTGTTTCAACAAGCGCTCTCTGCTAACGAATTAGTTGAAATTGATAGATGTATACAATCTATTGGAGATAAACAAGTAGCTCACGAAATTATCCTTTCAAACTTTATGAATAAAGGTGGTGTTATTATACCTTCCGATTCCTTAATGAGAGATGATTTGGATTTGTTTATTGAAGAAACATATAAAAGATTTTTTGTAAGAGATATAACAGAAGCAGAAAGAGAGTTCTTTCTTTCTTTTTTCGAATCTCATCCTAATGTAAGTGCCGAAATGGTTTATATGGCATTTTCTTTGTCTAACGAATATCAATACTATTAATATGAAAAGAAGAACCTTTATAAAAAAATCTACCTTAGGAGGAGCAGCACTTTCTATTCCTTTTATATTGCCTAGCGGAAGATTATTTGCCGCTACAGGAAATAGAATGGCAGATCATGTCGTATTTATTGCTTTTGCTGGAGGAGTTCGTCAGCAAGAATCTGTTTTACAACAATATTTAGATGGGAGTCAAGACTATCCATCATCTGGGAATATTATGTATAATTTATTAGACGGAGCAGCACCAACAGACAAATTGGTTTATGGAGAAAATAATTCTAATAACGAGAATGTTCCAATTCCTAAATTACTTTCTCAAACTCTGCAACAGCAAGGAACTTTATTTAAAGAAGTTAATGCTTCTACAGTAGGACATTATTCAGGTGTAAACACTCTACTTACTGGTAATTATATGTATTCTCAAGGATTAAGAGTAAAACCATTAAGGCCAACTATTTTCGAATATTTAAGAAGACACCAAGGTGAAAAAGCTACAAAAACATGGTTTGTTGGTAATGGAATTGGAAATTCAATTCCTCTATTAGATTATAGCGAACACGAAAGTTATGGTTCTCAATATGGAGCAAATTTTTTAGCACCTACTATTACTTTTGGTGATGATGGAGAAAAACATCTTAAAAATGCTAAAATATATCATCCTGATGATGAGTTGGACCCAATGTACAAAATGAAATACTTTTTAGACAATGTTTGGTATTCTCAAGGAAATGCCTTACCAGATATTGGTAATACAATTGAGGAAAAAGCAGAGATTAAACAATTTGTAAAAGATATGTTTGTAAAGAAAGAAAATGGAACAGTAGCACATCCTCCATATGCTGCTAGTGGAGATGGACAAACTATCGGATACGCTTGTGAGGTAATGAAAAGATTCAAACCAACTTTAACAGTAGTTTACCTTTCAAATGTGGATAGTTGTCATGCAAACTTTACGAGTTATCTGAAATCTCTTCATGGAGCAGATCATGCTGTTGGACATCTTTGGGATTATATTCAAAATCAGATTCCTGAAATGGCAAACAATACATCAATTATTGTTTCTCCGGAACACGGAAGAAATTTAGAACCAAACAACATAAAAGATGCAAATGCATTTTGGGGTTATGATCATTCAGATGCAAATTCCAGAAGGATATTTAATTTAATTGCTGGACCTGGTATTGACAGTAATTCAATTATAGGAAGTGAATCCAATGGAGTAGGAGATATAGTGAATATTACTCCTACAATTGCAGAGATTTTAGGATTTAAAGATGATGTAATTAACTCTGGATTGGTGTATAACAATAACTCCTTGTTTGATTTAATTTAAGATGAAGAGAATATTATTGTTATTGTTAATTATTATCTCTTTTTTCTCTTGCCAAAAGGAAAAAATAAATCCTTATGACAATCCAAATTTGTATCCTCCAGAGTTAGATACAACAATTTATTTTTCAGATCCTACTAATTTCGCTTCTATTTATAATGATATATTTTTGCCAACTTGTGCAAATGCAGGTTGTCATGATGGTTCTTTTGAGCCAGATTTTCGAACTATAGAAAGTTCTTATAATACTCTAGTTTATCATCCCGTAATAAAGAATAATCCTAATGGAAGCTATCAATATAGAGTGAAAGCTGGAAACCCATCTGAAAGTGTCCTTTATGCCCGTTTATTAGCAGATGCAAATGGAACATCAACTTTTGATGCAAATTCTCAGGTAATGCCATTAACAGCAGATATTGTCTATGACCCAAATCAGAAACATATTTGGCATTTAGAAAAGGAAGAACATATTTCTAATATAAAAACATGGATAGAAAATGGAGCTCCTGACATGTTTGGGAATGAAGCTATATTGCCAAATAACAAACCAGAGATGCAAGGAGTAGTCGCCTTTGTTAGCGGAAGTAATAACGCTCTCCCTAGAGATGGGTCAAGAGGAACAGTACTTGTTCCTCCAGGAACAAATTCCTTGGAGATTTGGTTTTCGGTTGTTGATGACAATCTATCTCCAACAGATCTTTCATATAACAAAGTTAAATTTTCTGATAATTTATTTGATTTCTCTTCCAAACCAGAATTATCATTAACGGTAGTTAATACACCTTTAATGGAAATCGGATATTATGTAAGTCAGACTGTGGAATATTATCATAAAATCACATATGATATTTCTTCATTAGTATCTGGTGATGAGATGTTTTTTAAGATTTATATTAAGGATGATGTTAATGAGGTAACTGAAATACCTAACAATGGAAGTTCATATCAATTTATTAGACATTTTACATTTGAAATATTATAATGAAAAAGATATTGTTTATTTCACTTTTAGTTTTTATTATTTCATCTTGCAAAAAAGAAGATGATTCTCTTTTCAATATTTCATTATTAAGTACATCACCAATATCATTACAAGAATTTCAGGAAAATATAATTGTAGAAATAGAATTTGAACATTCAGAAGGATTTATGGGTTTTTACGATCCTGATTATCTTTCGTTAGAAGTTAAAGACAGTAGATTAACAAATGCTGATTACTATCATCTTATTCCTTTAAATCCTCCGGATAATGAATTAGAAATAAAAGGAATAATACAACTAGAAATAGACGCTCCTTTCATACTTGGAAGTGGAAATTTAGAAACCTTATTTTTCACTATGCGTATACAAGATAGGGAAGGAGAGTGGAGTAATGACATTTCTACACCATTAATTTCTGTAAGTAGGTAATATGAAAAAATATCTGGCATTATATTGTGTTTTATTTAGCAACTTAATGATTGCACAGTACAATATGCAAGATTTAACGGTATACGATTGCGAAGGAACCTTAAAAGATAGTGAGTCGAACGCATTAAATCCTTCTTGGTATTCTCATGATGAAAATTTCAATTTTACAATCTGTCCAACAAATGCACTTCAGATTACAATTACTTTTACTTTTTTCTCTACTGAACTAATAAATGATTATGTTACCATTTATGATGGTCCGGACAATACTTATCCTGTCTTAGGAGTTTTTTCAGGAACAAACTTACCTCCTCAAATTGTATCTTCAGGATGCGTTACAATTGGGTTTATTTCTGATCAGAATATAGCGGAAGAAGGATTTGAATTAATGTGGGAAACAGATGTTTCAATACCAGCAGATCCAATAATAAGTTTGCCAATTGCTGCTAGCTGTAGTACAACAGTTTTTAATATTGAATTAGACCAATTAATACATTGTGATTCGGTAGCAACTGCTCAAATTTATGTAGGAGGACAAATAAATCAAACAGTAAATGCAACTGCAATAAATTGCACAAACGATTCTACCAATACAATTCAATTAAACATCAATCCAGGACTGAATGAAAGTGGTGTTTATACTATTTATTTTCAGAGTTATTTTACAGATGATTGTAATAATATATGGGATTTATCAACTAACATACAATTTGTAGTTAATGATTGTCCTTTACAAGTAGATTTAGATGCAAATAATACAACAATTTGTTTAGGTGATTGTGCAGACTTATATGTAAATGTTGAAGGAGGTGACTCTACCTCATATAACTATGTTTGGAATCCAGCCTGGAACAATAGCCCTGGCGTACAGACTGTTTGTCCGGTAACAACAACTCTGTATACAGTAACTGTTAGTGATAATGGAACTTCTTTACCAACTTCCGATACAATTACTATAAATGTAGTTACTCCTCCACAAACCCAGAATAATATAAGTATTTGTCAGAATGGAAACCCAGTTAATTTGGTAGCTGCTCCTTTAGGAGGATCTTGGTCTGGTACGGGAATTACAAATAATATAAATGGAACATTTAATCCTAATGGATTAATATCTGGAACTTACACAGTAGACTATGGTTTTACAGGATGTACGGATAATATGGATGTTACTATCTTAGAGATATTCGCTGGGAATGATATTTCTGCTTGTCCAAACTCATCTACTTTTAATTTAAATACTTCACTTACTACCCCAGGTGGAACATGGTCAGGAAACGGTATACAAGCAAATGGAGATATAAATGTAGGAGGAGTAAATACCATAATTACTGCTTTCTACACACTCCCAAATGGATGTAAGGACACTTTATATGTAACTGTTGAAGGGGTTAATACTCAAGCACCTAGTGCTCTTTGCCAGCAGTCCGGAACATATCCACTTTCATATAGTCCTCCAAATGGTATTTGGTCAGTTTTACCAGATAATCCTCAACTTCCAAGTTCTTGTAATAATCCAATTGTTAATTTTCCTCATCAACAAGGCTGGGAGATGGGTTTCGGAGGATGGACGCCAGATCCTACAAATGATTTTGATTGGCAGACATGGAGTGGAGGCACTAATTCTGGAGGTACTGGACCTCAATCTGCCTTAGAAGGATTACATTATATATATACTGAGGCTTCAAGTCCTAATTTTCCAGCTAAAACAGCATCACTTATTAGCCCATGTATAAATTTATCCTCTTATGACAACCCTGTTTTGTATTTTTGGTATCATCAATATGGTGCAGGTCAAGGTAGTTTCGCGGTTGATGTTTCTACCGATAATGGGATGAGTTGGAATTGGAGTATTTTTTGGAAAGGAGGTGATATGGGAAATCAATGGAATGAAGCTATAATTGATCTTTCTCAATATAATGGCACTGAAGTTTTAATCAGATTAAGGGTGATAACTGGGGACTATCAATCTGATGTGGCTGTAGATAAACTTGCAATTCTTTCAGGTCCAGTTACTACAGATGGAAATGTACTTACATCTGTTGCTTCTAACGGAACTCATAACTTAATTTACTCTATCCAAGGCTGTGATGATTATGTAGATGTCTTTATAAAGGAAATTGATGCTGGTAGTGACATGATTGTTTGTCCCACTCAAGGAGTTTTTAATATAGCAGGGGCTCCAAATGGAGGGGTATGGACAGGAAATCATATTACAAATACTACATTAGGAACATTTGACCCATCATTAGGTTTAGGTTCGGACCTTCTTACATACTCTGCAAATGGATGTATAGATACCGCATATTATAATGTGGTAGATACAGATATTCAGGATGATACTTTGATTCTTTGTAGTAATAGTGGAACACAAACATTAGATATGAATATGATCCCCAGAACCCCTTGGAATGGAGTCTGGAGTGGAAATGGAATTACATCTTCTAATTATCCGGGGGAGTTTAGCCCTGGAAGTGCCGGTATTGGAAATCATACGATTACTTATACCGCAAATAGTTGTTCAGATAATTTTATTATAAAAGTACTTCCTTCTTCCATTCTTACTGACACACTTATTTGTTCCTCTTCTTCAGATATTATTTTAAATGTGAATCCGCAAGGAGGATATTGGGGAGGAAATGGATTTGTGAATAATAATATAGGTTTATTCTCTCCTTCTTCCTTAGGAATAGGAAGTCATTTGGTAGGTTATATGGCTCCAAATGGATGTGCAGATACTTTTAATATTACAATTTATGATAATCCGATTTTAAGTTTTGATGGATTTGAAAATTACTATTGTTTTAAAGATACTATAATAAATATAAATGTAAGTCCCTTAGGAGGGGTTTTAAGTGGGAGTGGAGTAAACAATTACACTTTTAACCCATCTGATGCGGGAACAGGATATCACAATATTACCTATACTTATGGGGCAGGTAACTGTGAACAATCTATTGATACCGTTATATTTGTAAATAATGAATTTGTAAGTTCAACTTATTTCACTAAAGATACTATTTGTTTAGGTGAACTTATATCAATTGGAGTAAGCGTAAGTGGAGGAACATCAAACTATTCTTTTAGTTGGAATAATGCTCTAAGTAATAGTTTCGAGCAATTCGTTTCTCCAATTTCTACAACAAATTATATAGTTACCTCAGTAGATGGTTGTTCTGATAATAATATAGATACTATTCAAATAGTTGTATTACCAACTTTTGATTTAAGCTTTACAACTTCCGAAAAGATGTGTTATGGTGAAATTGGGTATGCTACTGTAGAAGCTTTACCTCTTGGGAATTATTTATATTCATGGACTACAGACCCAATTACATCTGGAGATAGTATTTCTCAAGATGTAAATAGAAATTACAGAGTAGATGTTGTAGATCAGAATACGAATTGTTTGATTTCTGACACAGTAAGCATCCCTGGATACGACAATGTATTTGCTTCTTTCTTTGCTAATAACACGTCCTGTGTATCGTTATTAGATGGCGAAATTCAATTTTTAGACGGAAGCCTAATTAATCCTAATGAGATTTCTAATAATTGTTATTGGGATTTTGGAGATGGATCCACATCAATTTATATTCATGGAGAAAATCCAACCCATGTTTATAAGGATACAGGAAATTTTAAAGTGTCATTGTTTCTAGAAAATAAAGGATTATGTAAAGATTCTTCCTCTACATCAGTTTGTCTTATTTCGGAGAATAAATTATTATATCCAGATATATTTACACCAAATGGAGATAATTGTAATGATGACTTCTATTTATTAGGACTAGGAGAATTCATAGATTTTAATTTAAAGATCTACAATAGATGGGGAGTAGACATTATCTTTGAATCTGAAGAAATATTTTTAACAGATAACTTTACAGATAAGAATATATGCAATGACAATAACCCCTACCAAGAATATTATAAGATGGGAGAGTGGGATGGATCCTTAAATAATGGGGAAGAGGCAATATCTGGAGTTTATGTATTTGTTGTAACTTATTACATTCCAAATGAACATCAATTACAAACTGAATCAGGAAATATAGTGCTTGTAAGGTAAGAAGATTATTCTTCTATATATCCTTCTCCATCTTTAAACTCATAACTATAATCTAAGATTTTCCAGTTTCTTTTGTCATCCTGATGTAATATTAATTGTTCTGAATGTTGTAGAGTGTTTTTATAATTACTTTCGTACTGAAATATCGCATAATATCCATCAGGAAGTCCTTCCATACTACTTTTAAATTCTCTACTTACTTCTCTTCTTCCTCCAAACTCTCCAAATGAAACCATCATTTGATCCACACCAGATATCCAATCTAATGAATCAAATCTAGTCGTAATCTGATCTGAAAGACCAGTGTAAGCTTGAGGATAATTTTCACTATTTATATTATTGAGCCATATTATAGCAGATTTACTTGATTCTTGTAATTGAGACTCAATATTAATCTGTGAAAACGAACTATTCACAAAGAAAATAGATATAATAAATGTTATAAGAGTCTTTTTCATATTGTTTAAATTTATCGCTTCAAAAGTATAAATTAATTAACTGCTCGAGGGGAAAAGAATTGTATAAAATATGAAAAATACATAATATTATTTCAGGAAATAGCGATTTTATCTAGCAAATTAATGTTCAAACATCCTAAAATATGATAAAAAAGAGGAATTTTCCACCATAATATCATTAAAAGTTATTAACTATCATTTCAGGTATAATAATTACCTTTAACCTAGTGTTGATATAAAAACAATATGTTTTCATAATGATACATAACTTATTGATTGTCAATATATTAAAAAGTACCCCTAGGTTGTGTGGTTTTAGATTTTACAGAAAAAAGACGATCATAAGTCAAATAGAATATTATGAGCAAAAATAGTGGTTATCAACAGGTGTTTTTTGCTTACTAGATAAAAAAGGTCAACAATTGAAATATTTTACTATATTTATACCATAAAATAAATTATTAACTAAAAAATTATTACTATGGCTTACGAGCACACAAATTCAAAAGGTAGAACTTATAATCTAAATTCTAAAGATGTTACCTTGAAATCAACTGGTAGAGTACAAACTATCTATTATTTCTCAAAAGACAAAAGAAGTACTGGATGTGATTTACCAGCAGGAAAAGTAGTTATTGAGAATTCAAAAACAGGTTTACCAATGTTAAAGAACGGATAATTGATTTTATTAATCTTCTAAAACCCCTAACATACTATGTTAGGGTTTTTTTATGCAATAATAGTTTACTAGATTAAAACAATTCCTTTCATTGGAATATAATTAATATTATGTTAAATAGGAATTAGGGGTTTTGTATATAAATACCCTACTAAGCAAGTTTAATTAATGTTATTAATTACTTGTTAATTGATTATCTATCAGATAAACTAAATAATCTTTATGTTGTCTGGAATTTAGATTGCCAGACTTTACATTTAAATTATTTCTTAACCAATTTAGATTATAATATACCTTGCTTTTTGAAATTAAATCATATTGTGATTTATCATCAATTATTGATAATAATTTTTCTACATAGCTAGTTTGTAGATATTGTCTTACAGATGAAACATCACCATTCATATCACTCTCGAAAATTGATTTTCTTAAATCTATCATGTATTCTGTAATTTCATATTCATTACCATATAAAGATGAGTTACTCATACGTTCAAGAACATTTGAATGCAATAGATGATTTAGTATTCTCATTTGGTATTTTAATATTCTTTCATGAATTTGTGGATCCTCAGAAATACTAAACCCTCTTCTTTGTTTTTGAAGATATGGAAAAAGATCACTTTGCAATAATACCTTGTTGCTAAAACCATATTTTGAGATAATATCCATTGCTTCTTTTTGTGTGTTTTTATCAACGCTCTCAAAAGGTTTTGATAATGTTTTTTGGTATGTATGAGATAAATCCACTCTAACCCCTCCTATTTGTCTAGAAACCACCTCTAATGATTGAAAATATGAATAAACTAATGTTCTATATGACCTAAATAATTCATCATAAGTATCATTATTTTCTGTATATTTTTCTTTTAAAGTCCCTAAAATATTATTAATCATTTCTATTCTTTGTAATGAATAGTTTAATTGATCACTTGATAAATCATATATCATAGCATCAGGATCAGTACCCTTACCAGGTCTTCTCATATCAAATGCATCATTAGCAAAAGCTAATTCTTTTTCTGTGGATCTCAGAAGGATTTTTTGCAGATCTTTATTCTCTGTTATGGAATCTTTATATGAAGAATATCCATATTTAATAGCCCAAATATCATAAACCCCAGGTTTAATGTCAAAAAACAGCCCTTGATTTTGCGGATATTTCGCAATGTTAATTGCTGGGTACTCCATTACAGAATTACACACCCCTTTTTTATCAACAATATCTTTATTATTTAATTCATCAGTTGTTAAATAGGTACTTCCTTTAAAATTATGGTTTAATCCTAAAGTATGTCCAACTTCATGTAAAACAAGTCTATATAAAGATTGTTTGAGTAAATCTTTTTTTATTTCGCTAGCTAAATCTAATGACTCAATGTAATTTAATCCTAATGAGTTCTCAAATTTCTGAAAATAAGCAGCATCACAATTATGGTCATGTATATTGTTTTCAATATTAATTTCTTCTATTGGAATGATTTGATTATCTTCATTAAATAAATTATTTTGATATATTCTGTTAGTAATATATGTCCATTCAAGCATTATATCTGCTCCAAGAATTTCTCCAGTTCTTGGATTCACAAAAGAAGGTCCATATCCTCCAAATGGTGGATTAGGAGAAGAAGTCCATCTAAGAACATTATATCTAATATCACCAGCGTCCCATGTAGCTGTATCAGATTGTACTTTTACTTCTATTGCGTTTAGAAACCCAGCCTTTTCAAAAGCAATATTCCAAGCCTCAACCCCATCCTTAATAATAGATCTTAATTCATGAGGAGTAGTGTTTTCTATCCACCAAGTAATTGGTTTCACAGGTTCTGATTTTTCTAAATCTGGATTTTTCTTTTCCAATCTCCATCTGTTTATAAAGTCTCTGTAGTTCAACTTAGAAAGACTAGTCATATCGTTTGATTTAGTAGTAAAGTATCCAACACGAGTATCATCATTTCTTGGATTGAAATTATTATCTGGCATTTTTATAAGACTATGTTGTACTGTAATAGAAACATTTCTTGGGTCAGTAATTGCTTCACTACCTCTGTTTTTAGGGTATTTAGTTTCAAAAAAGTAGTTTACAACTACGTCAGTATTCTCAGGGTAATTCCTGATTTTTTTGTATCTATTTTTTTTACTTAGATTACCTAACTGGAAACCTTTATATGAACCTGAATAAGAATATTTTATTTGTTGTAATGATTCAGTTAAGAAAACATTGTCTGCATCAATTAGGAAACGAGTTTTATTAGAATCTTTTGCTAAAATTTTTTCTGAAACGACAATAGGCGTATTTATATTAGTATTAGAACTTTTATATAGTGGACTATCTTTATGAAAATAATATTTTGTGTTTTCAATAGTAAATTCGATATTTTCATAGAATTTATTTATCTTTATAATCTTTGATCCTCTGTAGCTACCCTTCATAGCAAATGCATCTGACACTCCATTTTCTATATAACAGAAATAAATAAATTCCTTACCAATATGGGATGTATCTATTTCAATGTATGATTTGCCACTTTCTTTTTCTTGATAAATTTTAAACAAACCATTGAATACGTTACAATTTTTAGTTTTGTCTTCTATTTTATGATTTTGTTTTTTCTCCTCTTTCTTAATATCTTTTTTATTAGTCTTTTCAAATTTTTTAGTTGTTGAATTCCATTTAAGATTTTGAGAATTTGCAAATTGACTACTAAATATAGCAATAGTCAAAATAAATAATTTAATAATATTAGTAATTTTCATTATTTTAAAATATGTTGATGGTTAATGGCTAATCTAAGGAATTTAATAAATCTCTTGTTTCTATAGATTCTTTTTCCATTCCTAAATTATAATATATGGTTGACAATGTATTTAAAGCTGCTTTATCAACTTCCTCATTACCCTCCTTTATACTTATATATTTAACTAAAAATGGCAACGAAGATCTTTGTAATTGTTGAATTTGTTTATCTAGATCATCTATCTTCTTTGTTTCTCTATAACTTAAATCGTTTCTTTTTTTAACTAAAGGTTCAGTCATAGATAAATATAAACTAGCTAGATTGTTATTTGCAGACGCAGATTCAGAGTTTATTTCTAACGCTTCTAATAGATCTTCTTCTGCTTTTATCATTTCTGATATTAAAGAATATTGCTGACTTCTTATTATAAATAAAATTTCATTTGAATTGTCAATTTCTATTGCGTCAGTTAGTTTTTGGATTATTTCCTCAGTAGATTTCCCCATCTTCATGTATAAATCAATCTCAGAATTTACAAGCATAATTTCAGAAGAGAATTGTTCTTTTCCTAGAATAATATATTCTAACGCTTTTTCAAAATCACCTTTTTTTGAATAAATATTACTCATATAGTAATATATAATCGGATCATTTGTATTGTTGTCAATTGACTTTTGTAAGTATTCAATTTGAGAATCTACATCTTCTAATTGTAAGTAAGCTAGAAAAAGGTTCTTGTAAATAGCATCTGGAACAATATTTCCTCTTTTTAAAAGGTTGTCTTTGTCTAAAGGAATAATTCTGAATATCTCCTTGTATTTTTTAATTGCAGTTGAGTAATTCTTTGCATTATAATCATCTACTCCAGTATTAAATAGATTGTATCCACATTGAACTAAACCATTCAAAACATCTTCTTCTTTAGTCCATTTTCTAACTGCTATCCTACCCTTTTTATCTCTGTCTAAACACCTAATATGAGCTTCAGTAGCTTCAAATACAGCATTCTTATCTATCCCAGGAGATTTTAACATTATTTCAAGATAGATTTTTGATCTATAATTCCACATTTTTGGGTCAGTTGATGTAGATTCATGATTATAAGCCAAATCGATGAAATCTTTTGCCTCTGCAAGTTTTGTTTTTACTCTATCTGTTTCTTGCCTGTAAGAGTTATAAGCATTCTGAATATTCTTTGATTGTGAAAAACCTGATAGAGCTATACAACTAACTACAAGTGTTAAGGTTATTTTTTTCATTATTTTATCACAGTTATTTTATAATTATATTTTTTACCATTCTTAGATGTTAGATTCTCTAATTTCTTTTTAATTAAATAAGAATTACCTACAATTACTATTTGTAATTTATCTTTATTAATTAATGATTCTGCTAACTGATCTACTTCATCTTTTGTGATAGAATTTAGTATATTAGATTGTTTCTTAATATATGTTTTATCTAAGTCATATTCTAGAATTCTATTGAGAAAACTTATCTTTTGCATTGGTGACTCGTATTTCAATGCATCTGAATTTAACATGGAACTTTTAGTAGAACGTAATTCTTCAGAGGTTATTCCATTAGTTGTGTAGTTTTCTATTTCTGATAATATTTCTACCATTGCACTATCTGTAGCAGAAGTTTTTACAGATGAAAATAGAGTGAATGATCCTTTTTCCTTATCACCATTAAAGAAAGAATAAACTCCATAAGTATACCCCTTGTCTTCTCTTAAATTCAGGAATAATCGAGCTGAAGCTCCTCCACCTAAAGAGTAATTCATAATTTTTGATTTGAAATAAACTCCATCTACATCATATTTGTTTGATTTATGCCCCATCAAAATGACAGACTGAGTAGCTCCTGGTTTATCAACTAGATAAATTTGAGTTTCCTTATCTGAAGGAAAACTGAAATTTGTTGGGATTTCTACATTTTTAGATTTCCATTTGTTTAAGAAAGATAATTTAGGAAGAATCTCTTCTTCCGAAATATCTCCGACTATAGTTATTGAGCTAACTGATGGAGAATAATTTTCAGAATAAAAAGATTGTATGTTTTTCATTTTTATTTTTTTAATAGTCTTTTCAGTAGCTTCAATTCCAATAGGAGTTTCTCCATACAACACACTATTATATTTTATTTGAGCTAGATACTGTGCAGATTTCTTCTGAGAGTTTAACCCTTCAATACTTTGTTTTTTTACTCTTTTTAAATCATCATCATTAAATGCGGGATTCAATAATTTTTCCTCTAGTAAAACAAGTGTTTCATCTAAATTCTTAGTTAACGAAGAGATAAAAACAATAGTAGAATTTCCATTTGATGAAAAAGAAATCTCAGAACCTAATTTTGAAAGTGCCTTTTCCATTTCTTCGGTACTGTAATTCTTAGTACTCTCATTCATTAATCCAGCTGTTATAGAGGAAAGTCCTAATGTTTTTTTATCTTCTAAGTAACTCCCTCCTTTTATTTTTAATTGCAAAAACACTTTTGGTAGTTCAGAATATTTCGTTCCAATAATTTTTATTCCATTATCAAATTCTGAGGTGTAATAATCGGGAACTCTTGGTGATTTAGGACTTTTCGCTTCTGGCTCGTCAGATCTGCAACAATGGTCAAATTCACCATCAGCTTTATTATAAATCAACCCCTTATATTGAGGGTCTTCAGTTGTTATTAAACTTGC
>JABHQB010000061.1 GCA_018695965.1 Flavobacteriales bacterium
TAAGGCTTTTTCTTTCTATCTTAACAGTGCTTTACAATCCGAAGACCTTCTTCACACACGCGGCGTTGCTGCGTCAGAGTTTCCTCCATTGCGCAATATTCCTCACTGCTGCCTCCCGTAGGAGTCTGGTCCGTGTCTCAGTACCAGTGTGGGGGATCACCCTCTCAGGCCCCCTATCTATCGCAGTCTTGGTGAGCCGTTACCTCACCAACAAACTAATAGAACGCATACTCATCTTTAACCACCGGAGTTTTAATTATAATAAGATGCCTTAAAATAATACTATGAGGTATTAATCCAAATTTCTCTGGGCTATTCCTCAGTTAAAGGTAGATTGTATACGTGTTACTCACCCGTCCGCCACTCGTCATCAAGAGCAAGCTCTTATGTTACCGTTCGACTTGCATGTGTTAGGCCTACCGCTAGCGTTCATCCTGAGCCAGGATCAAACTCTCCGTTGTAATAAAAGTTTGACTTGACTTATGATGTGTTTTTAATCTTTTGATTCTATCTTCATTATATCAAAGAACTTCCTCTTAAAAATCAAAATAATTTTCAAAAAGGACTGCAAAAATAATATATTAATTCAATTCTAAGTGGCTTTTTAAGAAAAACATTATATTATTTTAAAAGAACTTTTTTTATCCGTCAAAAAGAAGGTGTTTTACTTCTATTTTAAGAGGTCGCAAATATATATTGTTTTTATAAATAGTAGATTAATTTCTATTTTTTTTAATAAAATTCAAATTAATTTTCATGTGGATGATAATCAATATGTTATATCTCTTAAACATAATATGAATTTGTAAAATATAGATATTACTTGTTCACTTTATGTCAAAATAATTTTTCTATTTAGTTAATTTATGTTTCTGTTTTATGTTTTTAGACAAAACAGTGGAGAATGAATATTATCTATAATACTATGATGATTTATAAACACTAATAAAGATACCTATATATAATGTATAATGAAAAGATAGATTTTAGAATATTATAATATCTTTGCAAGATAAAAATAAATATATGAAAGCAGTAGTAAGTATAATAATGGGAAGTACATCTGATATGCCAGTAATGAAGAAAGCAGCAGAATTTCTAAATGATATGGAAATTCCATTCGAAATTAACGCTCTCTCAGCACATAGAACTCCAGAAATGGTAGAAGATTTTGCTTCTAACGCTCACACTAACGGAATAAAAGTAATAATAGCGGGAGCTGGAGGAGCTGCTCACCTTCCTGGGGTAGTTGCAGCATTTACAACTGTGCCTGTAATTGGAGTCCCATGCAGATCTTCAATTTCAATTGATGGATGGGATTCTATCCTTTCTATTTTACAAATGCCTCCAGGAATACCTGTTGCTACTGTAGGATTAGACGGATCATTAAATGCTGGAATCTTAGCTGCACAGATTTTATCTACTGACAATCAAGAAATACACAAAAAAGTTTCTTCTTATAAAGAAAACTTAAAGAGTAAGATTGTAAAAGCTAATAACGATTTAGCAGTTCATAAATACAAATTCAGAAAAAACTGAAAAATTAAGACCTCAAAATGAAGTCTGTTTTTTATTACATAATATTATGTTTCCCATTGTTTTCTTTTGGGCAGAATGACTTTTTAAACTCTGCTCAAAGCTTAGGAATTGCAGATTGCTACACAACTCAGAAAGGAATTTGGAGTACAACTACAAATCCAGCTGGAGGAGCAAATAGTAAAAATATCTCTGTTGGAATAGGTGTTAAAAATAATTTTGGACTTAGTGAACTAAACACTAAAATAGCTGTCGGATTAATACCTACAAACTCTGGAGTGTTTGGATTTAGCGTTCAGCAATACGGATTTAATCAGTACAACGAAAATAAATTCGGATTATCCTTTGCTAAACAACTTTCAAAAACGTTTAATTCCGGAATAAAAATCGACTATTACAATACTCACATTCAGAATCATGAAAATACGGGATTTGTTACTTTTGAAATAGGTATTCAAAAAAAATTAAATAGAAAATTAATTTTAGGAAGTTTTATTCACGACCCATTAAACTTAAGTAAGAATGACCAGAATTCATCAGTTGCCTCTATTGGATTAGAATACAATGTAAATCAGAAAGTAAATTTATACACAGAAACTGAAAGCACTGATTATGATGACTTATCCCTAAAAGTTGGAGTAGAATATCAGATTATCAATTATATGTTTTTAAGAACAGGATATAATAGTTTTTCTCAGAAAAATACTTTTGGATTTTCTTATAATTACAAAAATTATATTGTAGATATTGCTACATATCATCATCAGACATTAGGTTTTAGTAGTCAGTTTTCGTTAAGTACTTCTTTCTGACAACTTATGAAAAAGTATATTTTAATATTTATATTTCTTATAACTTATTCATTTTCCCATTCCCAAAATATTGAAGAAAAATCTATTTTTTTAGAACAAATAACAGAAGATATTGCTGAAAACTCAGAAGAAGAAATTGATTTTTCAGAACTTTTTGAGAGCCTGGAATTCTACTATAAGAGTCCTATCAACCTAAACAAGTGTAATAGAGAAGATCTTCAAAATTTACATATATTAAACTCATATCAGATTGAAAAATTATTTTCTCATATAGAGAGAAACGGTAAATTAATTTCATATTTAGAATTACAGTCAATCAGCACTTTTAATGTAAGTACTATAAAACTTCTAAAACCATTTATTAGAATTACAGAACCTATAAACACACAAAATATATTTGGGAATATTCAACAATATATTTTATTAAGAGATGAAAGGACTCTACAAGAACAGAAGGGATACATTGAAGATGAACTAGGTGATAAACATTATTTAGGTAGTAACAACAAATCACTCTTTAAATACCGATTAAGCAATAAATACTTACAAGCTGGGATTACTGCAGAAAAAGACAAAGGAGAAACATTTCTTGATGATTATCAAAAATATGGATATGATTTCTATTCAGCACACCTAAGAATCAGAAATATTGGAAAAATAGAAACAGCAATTATTGGAGATTATAATCTTCAGTTTGGACAAGGAATAGCAGTTTATGGAGGGATTAGTTTTGGTAAATCATCAGAAGTAATCGGAATCCAGAAAACAGGAAACATTATTCGTCCACATACTTCATCAGATGAAAATAACTTTTTTAGAGGAGCTAGTATTAAATTAAACTTAAATAAGAATTGGAATCTAATCTCATTTTATTCTTACAATAAAGTAGATGCAAACATTACGGACACAAGTGAAGTAGAGGGATTGATTTATTCCTCATTACAAAATAGTGGTATGCACCGAACTGAGAACGAACTACTAGATAAAGACGCAATAAAAGAACAGAATTTTGGATTTCATTCTAACTACAAAATAAAAAAATTAAATTGGGGACTTTCTTACATAAATAACTACACTTTTGGTAATATTGATAGAAATTTAGGAGTATACAATCAGTATGATCTAAACACAAATAGTAATGATATACTATCATCAGACTATCAATATTTATATAGAAACCTAAACTTTTTTGGAGAATTTGGAAGAAGTAGAAATGGAGGAACAGCACAACTACATGGTGTCTTAATAGGTCTTGACAAAACACTTTCTGCATCATTTATGTACAGAGATTATGATAAGGATTTTCAGAATAAATATGGAAATTCTTTTGCAGAAAGCTCAACTGAGAATGAAAAAGGGTTCTATAGCGGATTAGAATTTAAACCTAACTTAAAGTGGAAGTTTAGGACATACTTAGATTACTACAAATACCCATGGCTCAGATATTATACTAACACAAATAGTTATGGAAAAGATTTTTTTATGCAGGCTGATTACAAAATAAACAGAAATACAAAGTTATATTTCCGTTATAAAAAAGAAGGAAAAGAAGAAAATTTTAATTCTGATGAAAGTTTATCTCCTATTATCGGATTAAAAAACAAAGAGACATACAGATTTAATTCTGTTTTTAATGAAGGGGAAAGTTGGACGTTTAAAAATAGAATAGAATTATGTAAAATCAATTTTTTGGATGAGAATGAAAATGGAGTAATGATGTATCAAGACGTGAAATTTAAACCTATGTTCTCTAAATTATCTTTTAGCATACGATACACTTATTTTAATACCAAAAGCTACGATAGTAGAATCTACGCTTATGAAAATGATGTGCTTTACGGATATTCTATTCCATCCTTCTATGGTAAGGGAAAGAAAATATATTTGTTACTAAAGTATAATGTTGTAAGAAATACCGACCTTTGGATAAAATTATCAGAAACTATTTATGATGATAGAGATGTAATAAAAAGTGGTTGGGATGAGATAGAAGGAAATAAACTTACAGAATTAAAAATACAATTAAGATATAAATTTTAAGATGAAAGAACTAAACAAAATACTAGATATAGAGTATCCAATAATAATGGCTCCTATGTTTTTAGTAACTAATACAAAGATGATAATAGAAGCTATGAACTCTGGTATTGCAGCCTGTATTCCCGCTTTAAACTTTCGAACGATAGAGGAACTAGAAAATACAATAAATGAAATAAGAAATAATACAACCTCTGGAGGTTTAGGAATAAACCTTATTGTAAATAAATCAAACATAAAAGTAAAAAAACAATTAGAAAGTTGTGTGAAATTGGGAGTTGATTTTATCATTACCTCACTTGGCAATCCTAAACAAGTAATCCAACAATGCAAACCCAAAGGCATAAAAGTATTTTGTGATGTAGCAGAAGAAAAATATGCTAAAAAAGTAGAAGAACTTGGAGCAGATGCGGTTATAGCTGTAAATAAAAATGCCGGCGGACATGCTGGAAATCTATCTTCAGAAGAACTATTTAACATCATTTCTGAAAACTGTAATCTACCTATTATTTCGGCAGGAGGTGTGGGAACAAAACAGGGAGTTACAGAGAAATTAGAAATTGGATTCTCAGGACTTTCCATTGGGTCTCCCTTTATTGCTTGTGAGGAGGCTCACATTTCTGAAAAATACAAACAAGCCTGTGTAGATTACGGAAAAGAGGATATTGTTTTTACAACTAAGATTTCTGGAACTCCTTGTACAGTAATTAACACTCCTTATGTGCAACAAACAGGAACTACACAAAATTGGATAGAAAAGATTCTGAGTAAAAATAAAAAACTAAAAAGATGGGTAAAAATGATTACCTATTTTAAGGGAATGAAAGGTTTAGAAAACGCTGCCTTCAGTAGTACTTATAAAACTGTTTGGTGTGCAGGACCATCAATAGAACATACGAATGAGATTCTGCCAATTAAAAAAATAGTAGAGAAATTTATAAGTTTGTGATATGGAAATAATTAATTTAGGAAAAAAGAACTCCATTTTTAATCATTTTATTAGAGAGATAAGAGATATAAAAATACAAAATGACTCTATGCGTTTCAGAAGAAACATAGAGAGAATCGGGGAAATATTTGCTTATGAGATAAGTAAGAAAATGAAATATAAAAATAAAGCAATTACTACTCCTCTTGGTATTTCAACTGAAAGTTTAATGACTGAAAAACCAGTACTTGCCACCATCTTGCGTGCAGGACTTCCCCTACATCAAGGATTTCTAAACTATTTTGATAGTTCGGATAATACTTTTATTTCTGCTTACAGAAAACATAAGAAAGAAGGTGATTTTGAAATAAAAATTGAATATCTAGCTTCACCAGATTTAGAGGATAAAACTATAATACTCTGCGACCCTATGTTAGCTTCTGGATCTTCTATGATTCTAGCAATGGAAGCTATCTTAAGGAAAGGAAAACCCAAACATATACATATCGTTGCTATAATGAGTTCCTCAGAAGGGATTAATTATCTAAAACGAAATACCCCTATTAAGAATTGTACATTATGGGTTGGAGCAGAAGACGCAGAAATGACTGCAGAATCCTATATTGTACCTGGATTAGGAGATGCTGGAGATCTTTCTTTTGGAAAGAAATCTGAATAAAATAAGATGATTAAACATATCTTCTTTGATTTAGATAGA
The DNA here is from genome assembly GCA_018695965.1 of Flavobacteriales bacterium. Taxonomy (GTDB): domain Bacteria; phylum Bacteroidota; class Bacteroidia; order Flavobacteriales; family BACL11. The sequence goes on from JABHQB010000061.1 coordinate 6,032, forward strand.
ACTCTGTGGGATTTTGAAACAAATTCTCATGAAACACTTTTAGAACTTTGCAATAATTATAATCTGAAAAAAAAGGGGATTTTAGATTATGAAGAGTTTATTAATACCTACAAAATTCATAATGAGAAACTTTGGGATTTATACAGAGTAGATGCAATCTCACAAAAAGATTTAAGAAGAGAACGATTTCAAAGAACTCTTGCAGATTTTGGAATAAATGATTTTAATCTTTCAGAAAAAATTGGGGAAGATTATATTATAATCTGCCCTAGAAAAAATAAACTCTATCCTTTTGCAATTGAAATATTAGATTATTTAAAAGAAAAATACATCTTACATATAATTACAAATGGATTTGATAAAACTCAACACACAAAATTAAAACACGCAAATTTGACACCGTATTTTAACCAAATAATAACCTCTGAAAAAACTGGAGTAAAAAAACCAAATCCTGCAATTTTTAATCATGCTCTAAATCTAGCAAAATCAACTAAAGAAGAAAGTGTTTATATAGGAGATGATTTGGTGGTTGATATTTTAGCCTGTCAAAATTTTGGTATGAAAGGAATATATTTTAATCCTGAAAAAAAAGAACATAAGGAGAATGTTGCTTTCGAAATTTCTTGTCTTAGTCAGATAAAAGAGAGATTATAAATCCAGATTTTTTCAAATCTTTCCAGAAATCAGGATAAGATTTACTCACAACTTCTACATCATTTATTTGCAACTTTCCAAATTTTAAACAAAGTGGAGCAACACTCATTGCCATTCTGTGGTCTTTGTGAGTATCAATAATTTTTATCGAATTTAGTTTATTTAATTCAGTTTCTAATGAAATAACTCTATCAGTTTCTTTATCTTTTAGGGTCTGGATTCCTGAAAAATTAGCCTCAATTTTTTTTGAAAACAATGTGCATCTTAATGGCTGATATAGATCAGGATTTTCAATTAAATTATAGGTTTGAAAAGGAGAAATAGTTTGATTTTTTGTTAAAATTAATTTTCCGTTTTCAAATATAGAATCAACTCCTAAATTGTTAAATATCTCAATAGATTTCTTATCTCCTTGAGTAGAATTTTGTTGTAATCCATTAAGTCTAATATTGCATCTCTTAGATAAAGATGCGATCTCAAACCAAAAAGAAGATGCGGACCAATCTGCTTCTACAGTATAGTTTTTAGGTATGTAATTCTGATGATTAATAGTAATAATATTATTAGTCCAATCTGATTCTATTCCAAATTCCTTCATTAGTTTCAGAGTCATCTCTACATAAGGTTTGGACACTAACTCTCCCAAAATTTTCAGTTCAATTCCGTTTTCTAATGTTGGAGCAATTAATAAAATTGATGTAATAAATTGAGAACTTACATCTCCATCAATTTCAATTTTACCTCCTTCCAAATCAGTTCCAATTATTTTTAGTGGAGGAAATCCTTCATTCTCCAAGTATTCAATTTTTGCTCCCATTTTTTGCAAAACAGAAACAAGTTCTTTTATTGGTCTTTCTTTCATTCTATCTGAACCAGTCAAAATAAATTCCTGTCCATTTTGAATAGAAAAATAAGAAGTTAAAAATCGAAAAGAAGTACCTGCATGTTCTACATCAATTGTATTTTCTTGGGAAAGAAATGCTCTTTGTAGATATTTTGTATCATCAGAATCTGATAGATTTTCTATCGTAAAGTTTTCTTTACAAAGGGATTGAATTATCAATAAGCGATTAGAAATACTTTTTGATGAAGGTAAATTAATCTCACATTCAACTACTTTTGTAGGATGTGAAATTTTATAATTCATCTTCTGAAAACAAATTGTTTATAGTGCAATTTCCTATTCCTTCTAACAAAGA
>JABHQB010000062.1 GCA_018695965.1 Flavobacteriales bacterium
ATCAACTTTAGGTTGGGACGCTATATCGGGATCTTGGGGTTATAGGGTTCGATATAGAGAGATTGGTTGGAGCAGTTGGATTTTTGATACTATAACTACTACTAATTATAATTTAACAGGATTACCTACAGGAACTTCATATCAATGGAGAGTACAAGCTATGTGTGATTCACTTGGGACAAATATGTCATCTTGGACATCTATGCAATCTTTTACAACTTTAGTTCCTACAGCTGCTCCATGTAATGCACCTACTGGCATGACATCCTCTGCAGGATTAACTAATGTAGTATTAAGTTGGAATTCAGTTTCGAATGGTATAAAATATGATATTAGAAGACGTGTTCAAGGGACATCAACATGGACTTATTTATATAATATACCTAACACCACTAGAACAATAAATAATTTAATATCATCCACAACTTATGAATGGGAGATTAGAACACAATGTGCTAGTAGTGCTTCTTCATGGAGTTCAACCCTAACATTTACTACTGAAGCTGGATGTACAGTGCCTACAAATCCTGATGAACAAAATATCTCCACTAACTCTGCTGATTTAATTTGGGATGCGGTTTCTAGTTCCGTTTCCTATAGAATTAAATGGAGAAAGCATCCTAACACAGCTGGACCGTTAAATGTAAATGTTGTTTCAACTAATTTGTTACCATTAACAGGACTCGATCCTTCATCCGCATATAGATGGCAAGTGAGATCTAGTTGTGACATTTCTGAAAGTAATGTGTCTGCATTTACATCTTGGCAATTTTTTAATACCTTATCGTCAATTAGAATTTCTTCTGGAGATGCTGAGTTAATAGATAATCTGAATATCTACCCTAACCCAACAAGAGGATTATTTAATATATCTTTTGTTTCAGATGATATAGTTACCTTAGAACTTTTAGTTTTAAATACGTCCGGAAAAGTAATTATGATAGAAAACAAGGAGATGTTTGTAGGAGAATACACAAAACAAGTAGATTTATCTGAATACCCGAAAGGAATTTACATGGTTCAGATTAGAACTAATAATTCATTTATAACAAAAAGAATTGTTGTTCAATAATAAAATCTTATTAATCAATGAAAATTCGAGAAGAAAATTTCTCGAATTTTTTTTATAAATAGAAAATGTTATTTAATACTTTAGAATATTTCTTATTTCTACCAATTACTTTTTTTCTTTATTGGGCAATAAAAGAAACTAAATACTCAGAATTTTTACAATTACTATTTCGTAAATAATTCCTAATACTTAGATAGATTCATTTTTTTTTATATTTTTGCAAAGAATTTAATGGGAAGAAAGATAATGAGGGGCGATTAGCCCCTTCTTTTATTATAGTATGATATCAAAAGAAAGAGTAAAAGAGTTAGCTTTAGAAAAAATAGTAGAACTAGATTATTTTTTGGTAGATGTAAAGGTTAGTTCTACAAATGAGATAACAGTACTTTTTGATAATGAAGAAGGGGTCGGGATAAAAGAATGTTTATTTGTCAGTAGACATATTGAAGGAAACATTGACAGAGATATTGAGGATTACCAACTTACTGTTTGTTCTCCTGGTATTGAAAAAAGGTTTGTAGTAAAAGAACAATATCTTAAAAATATCGGTAGAGGTGTAAAGGTTAAAACAGACGAAGGAGATATAATAAAGGGGGAATTAAAATCTTATTCTGATAAAAATATAGTTGTTGAAACATCAAAAAAACAAAAAAAGAAAAAGGAATTATTAATTGAACAAATTACTATTCCAACAGATACAATAATAGAAACTAAACTGATAATAAAATTTAAATAAGTATTAAAATGAATGTTGAAAATCTAATAGATTCGTTTTCGGAGTTTAAAGACGTAAAAAATATTGACAGAGAAACAATGATGAGCATCTTGGAAGATGTTTTCAAAACTGTCTTGGAGAAGAAATATGATGGTGCTGAAATATTTGATGTAATTATTAATGTTGATAAAGGAGATTTAGAAATCTGGAAAAACAGAGAAATAGTTGCAGACAGTGAAATTGAGGATAAAAATTCTCAAATCAAACTCTCTGACGCACTTAAAATTGAGGATGACTATGAAGTTGGAGAGGAAGTCTCAGAGCAAGTGAGTTTTGAAGCAGAGTTTGGCAGAAGACAGGTTCTTTCAATTAGACAAAACTTAGTAGGAAGAATTAACGATCTTCACAGAGATGAAATCTTAAAGAACTACCAAGATAGAATTGGAGAAATTGTAAATGCTGAAGTATATCAGATTTGGAAAAATGAGATATTATTACAAGATGATGATGGTAATGATTTAATTTTGCCAAAATCAGAGCAAATTCCAAGAGATTTCTTTAAAAAAGGAGATAATGTAAAATCAGTTGTGAAATCTGCAGATTTAAGAAATAATAAATCTCATATTGTTTTATCTAGAATAGCTCCGGAGTTTATCGAAAGACTTTTTGAAACGGAAGTCCCGGAAGTTTTTGATGGGATAATTACCATTAAAAGAGTTGTAAGAATGCCGGGAGAAAGAGCTAAAGTTATGGTAGAGTCGTATGATGACAGAATAGACCCTGTAGGTGCTTGTGTTGGAATAAAAGGAAGTAGAATCCATGGTATTGTTAGAGAGCTAAGAAACGAAAATATTGATGTAATTAATTTTACTGAAAATATGAATTTATTAATTACCAGATCTTTAAGTCCTGCAAAAGTTACAAGGATTAAAATGGATGATGAGAAGAAAACAGCAAATGTTTATATGTCTCCAGATCAGGTTTCTTTAGCAATTGGTAAAAGAGGATACAATATTAAATTAGCAGGAGAATTAACAGGATACGAAATTGATGTTTATAGAGATACTGAAGAACTTGAAGATGATGTTTCTTTATTAGAATTCTCGGATGAAATTGATTCGTGGGTAATCGAAACTCTACAAGGAATTGGCTGTGATTCAGCAAGAAGCGTTTTAGATATTAATGCAGAAGATTTAGTAAAAAGAACAGATTTAGAACAAGAAACTGTAGAGAGTGTATTAAATATACTAAGAGCAGAATTTGAAGATTAATAAGATATAAATATGTCTGAGAAAAAGAGTGTAAGGCTAAATAAATTAGCTAAAGAGTTCAATGTTGGGATGGATAGAATCCTTGCATTCCTTAATGAAAAGGGAGTGGAAGGAATAAAACCTTCTTCTAAAATATCTCATGATTTATACATGGATTTATTAGGAGTGTTTCAGCCGGATTTAAAGGCAAAGTTAGCGGCTGATTTAGCGTCAAAAGAAAGAGAAGATAAAAGAGAACAGCAAAGAATACAGGAGGAACAGGCGTTAGCGCTTGAACAGGAGAAGAAAAAGGCATCTAAGATAAATAAAGAAAAAAGAAAAGAGGAAGAAAAAAATAATTTAAATAAAGTTGAAGCAATAACTCAAAAGGATATTAATGTTTCAGAAAAAATTGATATAGAACCTAAAAAGAAACCTTCAAATAAGGAAGTAGAGAAATCACAAAAAGAATCTGAGGAAGATATTTCTTTAATTAAGGCGAAAGCGAAAACTCTTAGTGGTCCTAAAATGACAGGAGAAAAAATTGATTTAGAGAAGTTAGCTCCTAAAAAGAAAAAACCTGTAGCAACTTCTTCTAATGAGGTATTACAAAAGAAGAAAAGGAAAAGAATTACAAATAAGGTAAACCCTAAGAAATTTGTAAAAAACAAAGGAAAAGCAGCAAAAGTTCCTATAGAAATTGATCCGGAAGAAGCTCAAAAGAGGATTAGAGAAACTCTTGCAAAACTTCAAGGGGGAGGTAAGAAAAAATCTGTAAAAAACAGAAGAGAGAAGCGACAAGCTCATAGAGAAATTGCTGATCAAGAAACTCAAGTAAGAACAGAAGAAAGTAAAATGATTAAGATTGCAGAGTTTGCAACAGCAAACGAACTCTCTACAATGATGGATGTTCCTGTAACTGAAATTATTTCATCTTTAATGTCTTTAGGTTTAATGGTTACAATGAATCAAAGATTAGACGCAGAAACTTTGCAAATTATTATTGAAGATTTCGGATTTGAAGTAGAATTTGTTGGTGCAGATGTTCAGGAATCAATTAAGATTGAAGAAAAAGATTCAGAAGAAGAATTAGTAGAAAGAGCTCCTATTGTTACCATTATGGGGCATGTTGATCATGGTAAAACATCTTTACTTGATTATATTAGAGAGGAAAATGTAATTGCAGGTGAATCAGGAGGAATTACACAGCATATTGGTGCTTATGAGGTGACTTTACCAAATGGTAAACTGATTTCTTTCTTAGATACTCCAGGTCATGAGGCCTTTACTGCTATGAGAGCAAGAGGAGCAAAAATAACTGATATTGTAGTTATTGTTGTTGCTGCTGACGATAAGGTCATGCCTCAAACTAAAGAGGCTATTAGTCATTCACAAGCTGCTGATGTTCCAATTATTTTTGCAATTAATAAAGTAGATAAAGATACATCAGATTCTGAAAAGATTAAAGGGGAACTTGCGGAAATGAATTTACTTGTTGAAGATTGGGGAGGTAAAATACAATCGCAAGATATTTCGGCAAAAACAGGATTAGGTGTACCTGAAATTCTTGAAAAGATATTATTAGAGTCAGAAATGTTAGAGCTAAAAGCAAATCCTAATAGAAGAGCTGTAGGTTCGGTAATTGAGGCCTCGCTTGACAAAGGAAAGGGATATGTTACTACTATTTTAGTTCAGAAAGGAACATTAAAAGTTGGGGATTATGTATTAGCTGGTTCTTTTTCCGGTAAAATTAAAGCGTTATTAAACGAAAGAGGAAATAATATTATAGAGGCTGGACCTTCTACTCCTGCAACTTTACTAGGATTAAATGGAGCTCCAACAGCTGGAGATGTATTTAATGTGATGGAAAGTGAACAAGAAGCAAAAAAGATTGCAACTAAAAGAATGCAAATTCAGAGAGAACAATCCGTCAGAACTACAAAACATATTACTCTTGATGAGATTGGAAGAAGAATTGCTCTTGGAGAATTCCAGGAATTAAATCTTATTGTAAAAGGTGATGTGGATGGATCTATTGAGGCACTTTCGGATTCTTTAGAGAAACTTTCTACGGAAGAAATTAAAGTAAATATTTTGCAAAAATCGGTAGGACAGATTTCTGAGTCAGATGTGATGCTTGCTGCAGCCTCTGATGCGATTATTATTGGTTTTCAAGTTCGTCCTTCTTTACAAGCTAGGAAACTTGCTGAAACAGAACAAATTGACATTAGATTATATTCTATAATTTATAAAGCTATTGAAGAAATGACTCAAGCAATGGAAGGGATGTTGTCTCCTGATGTTGAAGAAAAAATTGTATGTAATATTGAAATAAGAGAAACATTTAAAATTACAAAGGTAGGAACGATTGCAGGCTGTATGGTGTTAGATGGGAAATTAAACCGAAAAACTGGAATCAGAATTATTAGAGATGGAGTAGTGGTTTATACTGGAGTTTTATCTTCTTTAAAACGATTTAAGGATGATGTTCAGGAAGTGCAAAAAGGATATGAATGTGGTCTCTCTATTGAAAATTACAATGATATTAAAGTTGGTGATATCGTAGAAGGATATGATGAGATTGAGATAAAAAGATCTCTTTAGTCAAATCTCCCAAAAGGAACAATTTTTTCTGTTATATAAGCACTAGGATATATATCTTTGATGACGCTTTGTAGTTTTTTGACTTCTAATCTTGTCCGTAATTTTCCTACTCTCACCTTCCAATTCGGACTAACTCTTTCATAAAAAATAGATTTAATTTCAGGAAACCTCCTCATAAATTGAGATTTAATTCTTTGAGATTCTTCTCTACTATCTCCTGAATAAATTTGAACACAAAATCCTTCCATTCCTCCTTTTTCATAATGTATTTGTTGACTTTTTCTTAGTAATTGTTCTATTCCTTTCTGCATGTGTATTTCGTGATTGGTTGTTTTAACACTATCAGATTCCTGGTTTTCAGATTGTTGGGAATAGATGTAATTAGGAATAACAAATACTATAATTAGATATAATTTATTCATATTTCAAAAATAGAAAAAAATCTAATATAACTAGCTTCAAATTAATATATAAACCCATTCTTATTTAGAATAATTATAAATTACACAAACTGTGAGATTACTCATGTTTTGGTAGTATTAAAATATTAAATTTGCGAGCGAAAATTTTGAATATTTATATAATATGATTCTATTAAAAAACTTTACAATCCGTTTACTTTTTATATCTGTATTATCTTCTTTGTGTTTTGTTTCTATATCTCAAGATGTAGCAGAAGGAGAACAGATTTTCAAGAATGTATGTAAAGCTTGTCATAATTTACCTGGAGGAGGGATGTCAACAGGACCAGATTTAAAAGATGTTTTAAATTCTGAAAAATTTGTAAATCAAGAGGATCGAACAGAAACATTTATTAAATATGTGCAAAATCCTTTAACACTTGGTGTGGCCGCTATGCCAGCTCAAGATTTAGATGATACCCAAGTTTTATCTGTACTAGAATTTATTAATACTTATGTTCCTGAAGAGAAAGAAGTATCTTCAAATGAAGAAATAGTGGTAGTAGATGAAATGAGTTCAGTAAATATTTTGATTATTATATCTATTGTTTTTATTATATTAATTATTGCTTTAATTTCAATTAAAAATACACTTAAAAAGATTCAAAATCAGAAAACTGAAACTATTTCAGAATCAATAATTAATTTTTGCAAAGTATATTGGGCAAATTCTAAGGCGGTACTTATATCAGCTTTTATTCTATTTATTTTTGTATTAAAGATTGTTTTTGATACAATGATGGGAATTGGTGTAGTTGAGGGATATCAGCCAGATCAACCAATTCAATTTTCTCATAAAATTCATGCTGGAGTTAATGGTATAGATTGTAATTACTGTCACTCTTCAGCTAGAAATAGTAAAACTGCATCAGTTCCTTCTGCAGATCTTTGCATGAATTGCCATACACAGATTAAAACTGGAACAATTACTGGTGAAACAGAGATAAATAAAATATATGATGCAGTAGGTTTTAACCCAGAAACAGGAAAATACATTGAAGATTACCAGCAGAAACCTATTGAATGGGTTAGAGTACACAGTTTGCCAGACTTAACTTATTTTAATCATTCTCAGCATGTTAATGTCGCAGGTTTAGAGTGTCAGCAATGTCATGGTAATGTGGAAGAAAAAACTGTAGGTCAAGTAGCTTTTAAAGATGAATTAAATAAGGTTCAGAAAAATCAAGATGAAGGAATTAAGTTTAAACATCCAACATTAACAATGGGATGGTGTATTGATTGTCACAGAACAAAGGAGATTGACATGGAAAGTAACGAGTATTATGCTGACATGCATGAAAAATTAAAATCAGATCCAAAATATCAAGATAAGAAAATCACGCCAGCTTTGATTGGAGGAATGGAGTGTGGTAAATGCCACTATTAATTATAAAGATTATAATTTCTATATAAATATGATAAAAGCAAAAAAATATTGGAAAGGTTTAGCGGAACTAAATAACGATCCTATAGTTGAGAAATTAGCGCAAAATGAATTTGTTGAAGATATTCCTGTTGATGATTTTTTAGGAGATTCGGATTTAGGTAGTGGATCTACTTCTCGTAGAGATTTTCTAAAGTTTTTAGGGTTTTCTACAGCTGCTGCTACCTTAGCTGCTTGTGAAGCTCCTGTAAATAAAGTAATTCCTTATGTTGTAAAACCTGATGAAATTATCCCAGGTGTTGCGAATTATTACGCTTCTACTATTTATGATGGTCATGACTTTGCATCAGTTTTAGTAAAAACTAGAGAAGGTAGACCAATTAAAATAGAGCCAAATAAAACTGCTACAAATGCAAGAGTTCAGGCTTCTGTACTCTCAATGTATGACTCAGCAAGATTAAAGAATCCAATGAAAGGAAAAGTAGATACAGATTGGGAAACGATAGATGCTGATATTATATCAAAATTAGAAAAAATTTCTACTGATAAAGGAAAGAATATTGCACTTCTAACTTCTACTATTATTAGCCCATCTACAGAAAAATTAATTTCTGGGTTTTCTGAAAAATATGGAAATGTAAGACACGTACAAATGGATACAATTTCGCATCATGGAATGTTAGAAGCAAATAAATCTACTTTTGGAGTGAGAGCGTTGCCTACTTATCATTTTGATAAGGCGGATGTTATAGTTTCTTTTGGAGCGGACTTTTTAGGAAACTGGGGAAGTACGGATTATGCAACTGATTATGCTAATGGAAGAAATCCAAATAAAAAAATGTCGAAACATTATCAAATAGAATCGACATTAACTTTAACAGGTTCAAATGCAGATGAAAGAATTCCTATTAAACCATCAGAACAAGCAGGTCTATTATATAGTTTATACAATGATTTAAATGGTGTTGGTACAGCTGACTCTAGAATTTCTAAAATAGTTGAAGCTCTTAAATCAGTAAATTCATCCATTGTAGTTTGTAATAGTAATGATAAAGATGTTCAATTATTAGTTAATTCGATTAATAAGAAATTAGGTAATTATAAAATCACAATCGATATCTCAAATCCTTCTTATTTAAGAAAAGGAAATGATGATGATGTTGCAAACTTAATTTCTGATATGAATATAGGGAATATTGATGCACTTATAACTTATAATGTAAATCCTTCATACACATTAGTAAATGCTCATGATTTTAATACAGGACTTTCAAAAGTTGGAATGAAAGTATCTTCTTCATTGTATATGGATGAGACAGCAACAAAAATGGATTATGTTTGCCCTGATAATCATAACTTAGAAAGTTGGGGAGATGCAAATCCATCAAATGGAATTTACACTTTAATGCAACCAACCATAAACCCTTTATTTAACGGAAGGCAATTCCAAGACTCATTACTTTCTTGGACTAATAATTCTAAAGAATATTATAATTATATTCAATCTCATTATATGAATGATGATAAACACCTTGAACAACCAGGAATATCGTTAATTTCTGATGAGCCAGATTGGAATAAAAAACTACATGATGGTTATTTTATTACTGAAAATAGAGAGGAATATAATTCAGATAATGAAATTTTCTCAGCTCCATATTTTCCTCTTTTATCTTCTGAAGATATTGAATTTGAAATTTCAGAAAAAATTTCAATGGGAGATGGTTCACAGTCAAATAATCCATGGTTACAAGAATTACCGGACCCACTCTCAAGAGCGTGTTGGGATAATTATTTAACTATTTCAGCATCTAATGCAAGAGATTTGGGTATAAAAAATTGGAACGTATCTAATGGAGCTTTAAATGGTAGTATGGTAAATATTACTGTAGATGGATATGAATTAAAAAATGTTCCTGTTATGATACAACCTGGCCAAGCAGTTGGAACTGTTTCCTTAGCAGTTGGTTATGGAAGAACTCATGCTGGAAAATGTGGAGGTGATGTAAGTGAAGGTGTTAAACCAATTGGGCATAATGCATATCCATTATCAAATGGAGGTGTTGCGAAAATAGAAGTTGTTGAAGGAACTCATGAGTTTGCAGCAACACAATTACACCACACAATGATGGGCAGAGACATTGTAAAAGAAACTACTCTTGCAGAATATATTAAAAATCCTGCTTCAGGAAATCATACTGATTTATATCATACTCATGATGGCAAGAAGAAGGCTTCAGAAGTTTCTCTTTGGGATGAGCACGATCATGAAACAGGGCATTTCTGGAACTTATCAATTGATTTAACAGCTTGTAATGGTTGTGCAGCCTGTGTTGTTTCTTGTCATGCAGAAAATAATGTCCCAGTAGTTGGAAAAGAAGAAGTTAGGAAATCTCGAGATATGCATTGGTTACGAATTGACAGATATTTTTCTTCTGACATGACGAAAGAGAAATCAGAAAAAGAAAATATATCTGCAATTACTATGTATGCTGATATGGAGAATCCTTCAGATTCCCCAGAAACAGTTTACCAGCCAGTAATGTGTCAGCATTGTAATCACGCACCATGTGAAACAGTTTGTCCAGTTGCGGCAACATCACATGGGATGGAGGGTCAGAATCATATGGCATACAACAGATGTGTAGGAACAAGATATTGTGCGAATAACTGTCCTTATAAAGTAAGAAGATTTAACTGGTTCCAGTATTCGGATAACAATCAATTTGATTATAACATGAATGATGATTATGGTAAAATGGTATTAAATCCAGATGTTGTTGTTCGTTCTAGAGGAGTTATGGAAAAATGCAGTATGTGTATACAAAAAATACAAGAAATAAAACTTACCGCTAAGAAGGATGGAAAAAAAGTTGCTGATAAAGACGCTCAAACTGCTTGTTCATCAGTTTGTGCTACAAACGCAATTGTATTTGGAGACGCAAATGATGAATCACATAAGATTAATGAATTGAAGGAAGATTCTAGAAAATATGACTTATTAGACCATTTAAATGTAGCTCCATCGGTATTTTATCAAACAAAAATTAGAAATAAAGCTTAATATATTTTAGATATGCAAAAAGAAGCAGAAATTAGAGATCCGTTAATTTTAGGTAATAAATCTTACCACGATATTACAAAAGATGTATCTCTTCCTGTAGAAGGAAAAGCAAACAAATATTGGTGGATTTTATTTTCACTTTCTGCTGCTTTAATGTTATGGGGATTTGCTTGTATGGCGTATACCATTGGAACAGGAATTGGAGTTTGGGGAAATAATAATACTGTAGGATGGGCATGGGATATTACCAATTTTGTATGGTGGATTGGTATCGGACATGCTGGAACACTTATTTCAGCAGTACTTTTATTATTCCGTCAGAAATGGAGAATGTCAATTAACCGTTCTGCAGAAGCTATGACTATTTTTGGAGTTGCTCAAGCTGCTCTTTTCCCACTTATTCATATGGGAAGACCATGGCTTGCTTATTATGTATTCCCAATTCCAAATCAGTTTGGATCACTTTGGGTAAACTTTAACTCCCCATTATTATGGGATGTATTTGCAATTTCAACTTATTTTTCGGTTTCAGTTGTATTCTGGTATATTGGATTAATTCCTGACTTTGCGATGATTAGAGATCGAATGAGTGCAAAAATTTCTCCAATGAGAAAGAAATTATATTCTTTGTTGTCTTTTGGATGGAGTGGTAAATCCAAACATTGGCAAAGATTTGAATTAGTGTCTTTAGTATTAGCTGGTTTAGCAACTCCTCTTGTGTTTTCTGTACACTCTATTGTATCTATGGACTTTGCAACTTCAGTAATCCCAGGATGGCATACTACGATTTTCCCTCCATATTTTGTTTTAGGAGCTTTGTTTTCAGGATTTGCAATGGTAGAAACTCTTCTTATTATTATGAGAAAAGTTGTAAATCTAGAATCTTATATTACCATAAAACACATTGAATATATGAATGTGATTATTCTATTAACAGGATCACTTGTAGGTACTGCTTATATTACTGAGCTGTTTATGTCATGGTACTCTGGAGTTGAATTTGAACAATATGCATTTATAAATAGAGCAACAGGTCCTTATTGGTGGGCCTACGCGATTATGATGACATGTAATGTTCTAACACCACAATTATATTGGATCGGAGCAATTAGAAAAAGTTTTGTATGGACTTTTATTCTTTCTATTTTTGTAAATATTGGGATGTGGTTTGAACGATTTGTCATTATTGTTACCTCCCTACATAGAGATTACCTGCCATCTTCATGGACAATGTATTCTCCAACATTTGTAGATATTGGTATTTTCTTAGGAACAATTGGGTTCTTCTTTACATTGTTCCTATTATACTCTAGAACTTTCCCTGTAATTGCGCAGGCAGAACTTAAAACTATTCTTAAATCTTCCGGTTCAGAATATAAAAATAAATAATGATGAATAATAAAACAACAATTTATGGGATTTTTGATGATGAAGAAATATTGCTTTCTTCAGTAAAGGAAATCCGTTCAAATGACATAAATATAAAAGAGGTTTATTCTCCATTTCCTATTCATGGTTTAGACACGGCACTTGGCCTAAAAGAAACAAGATTGGGTATAGCGTCATTTATTTATGGTTGCATTGGATTATTATTTGCAGCAGTTTTAATTAATTATATTATGATTTGGAATTGGCCTCAAAATATTGGAGGGAAGCCTAACTGGACATTCTATCATAACATGCCAGCTTTTGTTCCAATTATGTTTGAATGTACAGTCATGTTTGCGGCACATTTAATGTCAATTACATATTTAATTAGATGTGGACTATA
>JABHQB010000063.1 GCA_018695965.1 Flavobacteriales bacterium
AAAAATTGGAGATTAGTAGATATAATTGAAATAGCAAAATAATGATACAACAAGAATCTAAAGTAAAAGTAGCTGATAATAGTGGAGCAAAAGAAATTCTATGTATTAGGGTTTTAGGAGGAACAGGAAAAAGATATGCTTCTGTAGGAGATACAATTGTCGGAACAGTGAAAACAGCTACACCTTCTGGTGGTGTAAAGAAAGGGCAGATAGTAAAAGCTGTAATGGTTAGAGTAAAGAAAGAGATTAGAAGAAAAGATGGTTCTTATATTAGATTTGATGATAACGCATGTGTTATTATTGATGAGAATGGACAAATGAAAGGTACTCGTGTATTTGGCCCGGTAGCAAGAGAATTAAGAGATAATGATTTCATGAAAGTAGTATCATTAGCACCTGAGGTGTTATAAACTTATTATAAAGATGGCAAAGTTAAAAATAAAGAAAAACGATACAGTTGTAGTATTAGCTGGTACTTCTAAAGGTAAAGAGGGAAAAGTGATAAAAGTATATCCCGATACTAATAGAGCTATTGTAGAAGGTGTAAATATGGTTTCAAAACATACGAAGCCTAATGCTGCTAATCCACAAGGAGGTATTATAAAACAAGAAGCATCTATTAATATTTCTAACTTAATGTTGGTTGACCCCAAATCAGGAAAACCAACAAGAATTGGAAGAAAAATAGATGAGAAAACGGGTAAATTAGTGAGATTCTCTAAAAAATCAGCAGAAGTTATAAAATAATGGAATATACACCAAATTTAAGAACAATGTATTCAGGTCAGATTACAAATAATCTGAAAGGAAATTACAAATCGGTAATGCAAGTACCGAAATTAATTAAAATTTGTTTAAATCAAGGTTTAGGATCTGCTAGTTCTGATAAAAAACAAATTGAGGCTGCACAACAAGAAATGACTATAATTACTGGTCAGAAAGCTCTTATTACTAAAGCTACAAAAGATATTTCAAACTTTAAGTTAAGAAAAGGGATGCCTGTTGGAGTTATGGTAACATTAAGAGGAGATAGAATGTATGAATTTTTAGAAAGATTTATTACATCTACTCTTCCAAGAGTAAGAGATTTTCAAGGTTTGGAACCTAAAGGTTTTGATGGTAGAGGAAACTTTACAATGGGAATTAAAGAACAAATTGCTTTCCCTGAAATAAGTATTGATAAAATTAATAAAATTACAGGAATGGATATCACTTTTGTGACTGATTCAGATTCAGATTCAGAAGCTTTAATATTGCTTAAAGAATTTGGTCTGCCATTTAAAAAAGATAATAGTAGAAAAGAAGAAAGAAAAGAGCAATTAGAAAAGAAAGCACTGGAAGAAAGAAGAGAATTAGAAGAGGAGGCAAAGAAGGAAATGTCTGGAGAAGATAATGAAGAAAATAATGTAAAATCAGAAGATGTTATAGAAGAAAATTCTATGAATGATCAATCAACATCAACTGAATCAGAAATAGAAGATAATAACCAAGATTTATCAGAAGAAACTGATAAATCAGAAAGTTAATAAATTATGGCAAAAGAATCCATGAAAGCTCGTGAAGTAAAAAGAGCAAAAATAGTAGCAAAATATGCTGAAAAGAGAGCAGCTTTAAAAGAGGCTGGTGATTATGAAGGATTACAAAAACTTCCTAAAAACGCTTCTCCTATCAGAATGCATAACAGATGTAAAATTACAGGAAGACCAAAAGGTTATATGAGACAATTTGGTGTCTCTCGTGTTAAGTTTAGAGAAATGGCAAACTTTGGATTGATTCCTGGTGTAAAAAAAGCAAGTTGGTAATTATAAAATAAAGAAAAAGAAATGTTTACAGATCCAATAGCAGATTATTTAACTAGAGTGAGAAACGCTCAGGTAGCTGGTCATAAGGTAGTTGATATACCTGCATCTAATATGAAAAAATCTATTACTGAAATTTTATTTGATAAAGGATATATTTTAAGTTATAAATTTGAAGATGAGGTTAATCATCAGGGAAATATAAAAATTGCATTAAAATACAATTCTAAAAATCCTGCAATTAAGAAATTAATTAGAGTTAGTAAGCCAGGTCTTAGAAAGTATACTAATAAAGAAACAATGCCTAGAGTAATTAATGGTTTAGGAATTGCAATTATTTCTACATCAAAAGGTGTAATTACAGATAAAGAAGCGAGAAATTTAAATGTAGGTGGTGAAGTTATATGCTACGTTTATTAATTATATAAATAGAGAAAAAAGATGTCAAGAATAGGAAATAGTCCAGTATCATTCTCAGAAGGAACAACAGTTTCTCTTGTAGATGGTATTGTTACTGTAAAAGGAAAACTTGGAGAATTATCTCAGAATGTAGATAACTCTATTACAATTTCTGTAAATGAAAATGAAGTGGTTCTTACAAGAGATTCTGAAGATAAACAAGTAAGGTCTTATCATGGTTTATATAGATCACTTATCGCTAACATGGTAGAGGGTGTAGAAAAAGGGTATGAAAAGAAATTAGAATTAATTGGTGTTGGGTTCAGAGCATCTAATCAAGGACAGAAGTTGGATATACACGCTGGGTATTCTCATAATATTATATTTGAAATTCCTGATGAGGTAAAAGTAACAACTGTTTCTGAAAAAGGTCAGCCACCTCTTGTTGTTCTAAATTCAATTGATAAACAATTAATTGGTTCAGTAGCTGCTAAAATAAGATCATTAAGAAAACCTGAACCATATAAAGGTAAGGGTATTAAGTATGTTGGTGAATATATTAGAAGAAAAGCTGGTAAAACATCTGCTGCATAGTTAAAATAAAGAAAAATGAAAGAATCAAGAAAAGATAAAAGACAAGGTATTAGGTATAGAATTCGTAAAACAATTAGTGGAAGCGCAGAAACTCCAAGATTGGCAGTATTCAGATCTAACAAGCAAATTTATGCTCAATTAATTGATGATAATGAAGGAACAACTATCGCTTCTGCTTCTTCTAATGAAAAGTCAATTGTAGATAAAAAAGTAAATAAAACAGAACAAGCTCAATTAGTAGGAACTCTTATTGGAGAAAAAGCTAAAGAAGCTGGAGTAAAATCAGTAAGATTTGATCGAGGTGGTTTTTTATACCATGGAAGAATCAAATGTTTAGCAGACAGTGCTCGTGAAACCGGATTAAAATTCTAATAAATAGATATGTTTAAATTAGCAGAAAATAAAAAAGTAAAATCTTCTTCAGATATTGATTTAAAAGATAGATTAGTAGCTATACAAAGAGTAGTAAAAGTAACGAAAGGAGGTAGAACGTTTCGTTTCTCAGCAATTGTTGTTGTAGGAGATGAGCAATCTATTGTAGGGATTGGTTTAGGAAAATCTAATGATGTTGCTACAGCTATTGCAAAAGCAATTGAAGCGGGGAAAAAGAATTTATATAAGATACCAGTTCTTAAGGGAACTATTCCTCACGAACAATTATCAAAGTTTGGTGGTTCACAGGTGTTAATTAAACCTGCATCTCATGGTACAGGAATTAAAGCTGGAGGAGCGATGAGAGCAGTAATTGAAAGTGCTGGTATTAAAGATATACTTGCTAAATCAAAAGGTTCTTCAAACCCTCATAATTTAGTAAAAGCTACTATGAAAGCTCTTTTAGAATTAAGAGATGCTAGAACGGTAGCAAATCAAAGAGGTATTAGTATGGATAGAGTTTTTAACGGATAATCCAATAATAGAAAATGGAAAAGATTAAGATTAAACAAGTTAGAAGTAGAATAGGCCGTCCTAAAGTTCAGAAATTAACTTTAGATGCTCTTGGATTAACAAAAATGAATAAAGTTGTAGAACATAATGCTACTCCTCAAATTTTAGGAATGGTAAAGAAAATACAACACTTAATAACTGTAGTAGAAAAGTAAAAAGATGGAATTACATAATTTAAAACCTGCAGAAGGTTCTATTAAGAAAGGAAAAAGAATCGGTAGAGGAGAGGGATCGAAAAGAGGAGGTACGTCTACTAGAGGACATAATGGAGCTAAATCTCGTTCAGGTTATTCTAAAAAGAGTGGTTTTGAGGGGGGGCAGCAACCTTTACAAAGAAGAGTTCCTAAGTTTGGATTTACGAATCCTAATAGAAAAGAATATTTAGGAATCAACTTAGATAGATTACAAGAAGTCATTACAAATAAAAAAATTAAAGGAGCTATTACTAAAGAAGTTTTAGTTTTAAACGGTATGGCTTACAAAAAGGATTTAATTAAGATTTTAGGAAGAGGAGACTTAACTTCTAAAATTGACATTACAGTAGACGCTTTTTCTACTTCTGCAAAATTGGCAATTGAAAAAGCAGGTGGTACAGCTACAATTATATCAACTGTAACCGAATAAGAAAGATAATGAGAAAACTGATACAAACGATAAAAAATATCTGGAAAATTGAGGATCTTAAAACAAGAATCTTAATAACACTGGCTTTTATTGCAATTTACCGATTTGGATCTTTTGTGGTCCTGCCTGGAATTGACGCAACTGTGTTGTCCCAAGCAAATGAAAACTCTGGAGGTCCTACTGGACTTCTAGCTTTATTAAATATGTTTACTGGTGGAGCATTTGCACAAGCATCTATATTTGCACTAGGGATTATGCCATATATTTCCGCATCTATTGTTATTCAATTATTAGGGATGGCTATTCCTTATTTCCAAAAACTCCAAAGAGAAGGAGAAAGCGGAAGAAGAAAAATTAATAATATTACAAGGTATTTAACTATCTTAATAGTAGGAGGGCAAGCTCCAGGATTTATTGCAAATTTAAAAGCAACTTGGTTAAATGTTGCAGTTAACATGCCAGATGGTAGTATATCCTATGTTTTCCCAAATAATGAAGTATCTGCATCTTTTTGGATAATGTCTATAATTATTTTGATCACTGGAACATTATTTGTAATGTGGTTAGGTGAAAAAATTACTGATAGAGGAATTGGTAATGGTATATCATTACTTATTATGATTGGTATTATCGCATTACTTCCAATGTCATTAGTGCAAGAATTTACAAGTAGTACAATTAATAATCAAGGAGGTCTAGTTAAATTCGTATTAGAGATGGTAATATTAGTTGTTGTTATTGGATTATGTATTTTATTAGTGCAGGGGACCAGAAGAATACCTGTTCAATATGCGAAAAGAATTGTTGGTAATAAACAATATGGCGGGGTACGTCAGTTTATTCCATTAAAGGTAAACGCTTCTGGTGTAATGCCAATTATTTTTGCACAAGCAATTATGTTTATTCCTATGACATTAGCTGGTTTTTCTGATTCTGATCAATTAACAGGAATAACACAGGCTTTATCTGATTTTGCAGGATTCTGGTACAATGCTCTGTTTTTTGTAATGGTTGTAATATTTACCTATTTCTATACAGCAATTACGGTAAATCCGAAACAAATGGCTGATGATATGAAAAAGAATGGTGGATTTATTCCTGGTATTAAGCCAGGTAGAAAAACTGCAGAATATTTAGACAGTGTGATGTCAAGAATTACATTACCTGGATCATTATTTCTAGGATTTGTAGCAATTCTTCCTGCGTTTGCTATGCAGGCTGGAGTTAATCCTCAGTTTGCACAGTTCTTTGGAGGTACATCATTATTAATTATCGTTGGAGTAGTATTGGATACACTTCAACAAATAGAGAGTCACCTATTAATGCGTCATTATGATGGATTAATGGAAAAAGGAAAAATTAAAGGTAAGTCTTCTGGAAGTATGATGTAATGATACATTATAGATCAGAAGATGAAATTGATTTAATAAGAGAAAGTTCTTTACTTGTTGCTAAAACCCATGCTGAAATATCAGCACTGATTAAACCAGGGGTTACCACACTTCAGCTAGATACAATAGCGGAAGAGTTTATAAGAGATAATGGAGGTGTTCCTGCATTTAAAGGTTATGGTGGTTTTCCGAATACACTTTGCTCGTCTTTAAACGAGCAAGTTGTTCACGGGATACCAAATGATAAACCACTAAATGATGGAGATATTATTTCAATGGATTGTGGAGTTGTTATGAATGGATATTATGGAGATTCTGCTTACACCTATGAGGTAGGTGATGTTTCTAAAGAGGTTAAAAATCTACTTATAAGGACCAAAGAATCTTTATATAAAGGAATTGAGAAAGCGGTTTCAGGTAACAGAATTGGTGATATTGGTTTTGCTATTCAAAAGCATGTAGAACAGTTCGGATATGGAGTAGTTAGAGAAATGGTTGGACATGGTGTTGGAGAAAACCTTCATGAAGATCCTCAAGTTCCTAATTACGGAAGAAGAGGGAGAGGAGTTAAGTTAAAAGAAAATATGGTTATTGCTATAGAACCTATGATAAATATGGGAACTAGAGAGATAAATCAACTTTCTGATGGTTGGACTATTGTTACAGCTGATAAGAAATTCTCAGCTCATTATGAACATACCATTGTAGTAAGAAAAGGAAAAGCAGAGGTTTTATCAAGTTTTGAAGAAATAGAAAAAAGATTGAAAAAATAAAAATGGCGAAACAAGAAAACATAGAGTTAGATGGCACGATTATTAAAGCATTATCGAACGCAATGTTTCATGTAGAGCTAGAAAACGGACATATTGTGACAGCTCATATATCTGGTAAAATGAGAAAATATTATATCAAACTTTTACCAGGAGATAAAGTTAAGATGGAAATGAGTCCGTATGATTTAACAAAAGGTAGAATAACATATAGGTACTAAAATTAAAATTATGAAAGTACGAGCGTCAGTAAAAAAGAGAAGTGAAGATTGTAAGATCGTCAAAAGAAAAGGACGAGTTTATGTAATTAATAAAAAGAACCCTAGGTTTAAACAAAGACAAGGTTAATAGATTATGGCAAGAATTAGAGGTATTGATTTACCAAAAAACAAAAGAGGAGTTATTGGATTAACTTACATTTATGGAATTGGACCATCTTTCGCAAAAGCTATCTTAGATAAATCAAAAGTATCTCAAGATAAAAAAGTTCAGGATTGGTCGGATGATGAAGTGAATGCAATCAGAAAAATTATCGGAGATGAGTATACTGTTGAAGGTGAATTAAGATCTGAAACTCAAATGAATATTAAGAGATTAATGGATATTGGTTGCACTAGAGGTATTCGTCATAGAATAGGACTTCCATTAAGAGGTCAAAAAACAAAAAATAATGCTCGTACCAGAAAAGGTAAAAGAAAAACAGTTGCGAATAAGAAAATAGCATCGATTAAATAATATAAGCATGTCAAAATCAGTTAAAAAGAAAAGAAAAGTAAATGTAGAATCTGTGGGACAAGCTCACATTCAAGCTACATTTAATAATATTATTATCTCACTTACAAACAATAGTGGACAAGTTATTTCCTGGTCTTCTGCTGGTAAGATGGGGTTCAGAGGATCTAAAAAGAATACTCCTTATGCCGCACAATTGGCTGCTGAGGATTGTGCTAAAACAGCATTTGATGCGGGACTTAGAAGGGTGAAAGTTTATGTAAAAGGACCTGGTGCAGGTAGAGAGTCTGCTATCAGAACTATACATAATACAGGAATTATTGTTTCGGAAATTATTGATGTTACTCCATTACCACATAATGGGTGTCGTCCTCCGAAAAAGAGAAGAGTTTAATTAATAAAATTAAGATAAGAAATGGCAAGATATAGAGGTCCTCAATCTAGAATATCCAGAAAATTTGGAGAACCAATTTTTGGTCCGGATAAAGTATTAGAAAGAAAGAATTATCCACCAGGTCAACATGGTAACCAAAGAAGAAGAGGTAAGCAATCTGAATATGGAGTTCAACTTCAAGAAAAACAGAAAGCGAAATATACTTATGGTATATTAGAAAAACAATTTTCTAATCTCTTTAAGGAAGCTTTAAGAAGAAAAGGTATTACAGGTGAAATTCTTTTACAGCTCTGTGAGACTAGATTAGATAATGTAGTTTACAGATTAGGAATTTCTACTACCAGAAGAGCTGCAAGACAACTGGTTGGTCATAAACATATTTTGTTAAATGGTGAGATTTGTAATATTCCATCTGCCGCTTTAAAAGTTGGTGATGAAATTTCTGTTAGAGAAAGATCAAAATCTTTAGAATCTATTACATCTTCCTTAACAAATAATACTCAATCAAACGATTGGTTAGAGTGGAATTCTGATATGATGAAAGGAACTATTAAAACATTTCCTGAAAGATCTCAGATTTCTGAAAACATAAAAGAGCAACTAATTGTTGAAATTTACTCAAAATAAGAATTAAAATAAAAGAATAAAAATATGTCAATATTGAATTTTCAAAAACCGGATGAGGTAATTATGCTAGATTCAGCTCAAAATGAAGGACTTTTTGAATTCCGTCCTTTAGAGCCTGGATTTGGACTTACAGTTGGAAACGCTCTCAGAAGAGTATTACTTTCTTCTTTAGAAGGTTTTGCTATTACATCTATTAAAATTAAAGGTGTAGATCATGAATTTACAACTATTAAAGGTGTAGTAGAAGATGTAACTGAGATTATATTAAATCTTAAACAAGTTAGATTTAAACAACAAATTGAAGATGAAAATATAGAAATAGCTACAATGAAAATCTCTAAAAAGTCAATGATTACAGCTGCTGATTTAGGTTCTAGTCTTTCAAATTTTCAAGTTCTAAATCCAGAACAAATAATCTGTACTACAGATAAGAAAACAGATTTTGAGATGGAGTTTACAATTGAAAAAGGTAGAGGATATGTTCCTGCAGAAGAAAATCAAGATGATGAAACTGCTTTAGGAACCATTTCTATCGATTCTATTTTTACTCCTATTAAGAATGTAAAATATAATGTTGAAAATTATAGAGTAGAACAGAAAACTGACTTTGAAAAATTAAATGTAAATATTATTACAGATGGTTCAATTGATCCGAAAGAAGCTTTAACAGAAGCTGCTAAGATATTAATACAGCACTTCATGTTGTTTTCTGATGAGAAAATTAATTTTGATACAGAAGATGATAATGAATTTGATGAAGATTCATTACACATGAGTCAATTATTAAAAACAACTTTAGTTGATCTTGGTTTATCTGTAAGATCTCTTAATTGTTTAAAACATGCTGAAGTATTTACATTAGGAGAACTAGTCTCTTTCTCTAAAAATGATTTATTAAAGTTTAGAAACTTTGGTAAAAAATCATTAACTGAGTTAGAAGAATTAGTAGAAGAAAAGAATTTACATTTTGGATTTGATGTATCAAAATACAACCTAAATTAAATAACAACGATTAGTAAAATAAATGAGACACGGAAAGAAATTTAATCACTTAGGAAGAAAAGCTGCACATAGAAAAGCTATGCTCGCAAATATGGCCTGTTCATTAATTGAACATAAAAGAATCAAAACTACATTAGCAAAAGCAAAAGCTTTAAGATTATATGTAGAGCCATTAATTACAAAATCTAAAAACGATACTACACATTCTCGTAGAACGGTTTTCTCTTACTTAAAACAAAAGGAAGCAGTTACAGAATTATTTGGTGATGTATCTTCTAAGGTAGCTGACAGACCAGGTGGTTATGTTAGAATCTTAAAGTTAGGTAATAGATTGGGTGATAATGCTCAGATGGCTTTTATTGAGTTAGTAGATTATAACGAAGAGTATACTACAGATAAACCTAAGAAGAAGAAAACTAGAAGAAGATCTTCTTCTAAAATAATAGAATCTGTAGCTCAAGACATTACTGAGGAAGTAAAAGAAGAAGCTCCTGCCGAGGAAGTAAAAGAAGAAGCTCCTGCCGAGGAAGTAAAAGAAGAAGCTCCTGCCGAGGAAGTAAAAGAAGAAGCTCCTGCCGAGGAAGTAAAAG
>JABHQB010000064.1 GCA_018695965.1 Flavobacteriales bacterium
AATATAATCAAAACCTCTTTGATCATAAGCCCAAGAATCGTTTCCATGTTTGTTAAATTCACCAGTGCCCTTATCAATTAAAACACCATTTTTATCAAACCATTCAATTGTTCCCTGAGGTTCGTGTGGAGGTCCATTCCAACCCCCAATAGTTTGTAATCCATCTTCTATCAAAACAGCCACACTATCACCTGAAACAGAAAGTATTGGAATAGTATGTGTGTCATCTATAAAGTAAGTATTATACTCTATAAAAGATGGGAGTATATTAGGATTCGAGCTATAAGCAACAGCTTTTAAAACAGTAGTTTGAAGAAAAGTAATCGGTGTAGTATATTGAGCAGATGTATTATCAGGTTTACTTCCATCTGTAGTATAATATATTATTACATTAGGATCAGGAGATGTTATTATAACCTGTGCGGATCCAGAATAATATCCAGAGGAAATAGAAAACACTGGTGTATAAGCATATCGTTGAAATGAGCCTACATTTGCAGTGGAAGGAGTAGCGTTGTCAAATACGGCCCAAGTAGAACTACCATTAGTTTCTCTACCCATTGAGTGGGACTTTAAATTTGGACGGACAGATATGGAATCTAATAAAACTTGCGAAGCATCTGAAATCATAAACACCTCATTTCCCTTTGTCTGTGTTATTTTAAAATTTGCATGAGCAAAACCTCCACTTACTTCATCTCTACCAGAACAAAAAATAATTCCAACATCATTCGCAGGTATAATAAATGAAGATGGAACTTGCCATTTAGTAGGATTAGAAACTTTATCAGTTATAAAATATCCATTAATATCAATAGGATTTGGTGTAGAATTATAGATTTCTACCCAATCTTCATATTCCAAATAATTATCCTGATAACTGTCATAATTTGCTGCAGAATACTCATTTATAAGCAATTGAGCGTTTACAGATTGAAAACAAATAACACACAATAATAAATGGAATATTTTTCTCATAACTGCAAATATACTAAAAATCATTCTTTATCAAATCTCTCATAACAACAATCTTATGTGTTCTTCGCATATAAAGAAAATAACATTATGAGAATTTTTTGAGCTAATTTTCTATTTTTGCATAAATAATTATTAAAAATGTCAGAAAAGATATTTAACGACCTAAATATATTTAATAAACTAGTAAATGATCTGATAAATGATGATCAGGAAAAAGGTATCTCTCCTAAAATTCAAACGGAAGACGTCCTAAAGAAACTAGATATCTCTCTAAGTGAAAATGGAATTGATGATGAGACTTTCAAGAATTCTTTAAAAGAAATAATATTAAACACTCCAAAAACTTCCAGTAAATTATTTTTTAATCAGCTTTTTGGAGGATTAAATAGTAAATCTGTTGTTGGAGAATTGCTTGCGGTAATTCTGAACAATAGTATGGCTACCTACAAAATAGCAGGACCTATGGTAGAAGTAGAAAAAGAAATTCTGAGAAAGGTTGCTTCTTTAATAGATTACCCAAAAACTTTTGGTGGAACTTTTCCTACAGGAGGAAGTATGTGTAATTTTATGGCATTAATTATTGCTAGAGACAAAAAAATACCAGAAATAAGAAATAATGGAAAGCAACAAGATTTAGTATGTTATTCTTCTCAAAATTCTCATTATTCCATGGGGAAAAATGCATCTTTTGCTGGAATTGGAAGAAATAATGTGAGATATATAGAAACAAATGAGAAGGGAGAAATGTGTTCTGAATCTCTTCAGACTGCTATTAAAAATGATCTGAACAATAAACTTATTCCATTCTTTGTAAATGCAACTGTTGGTACAACCGTAATGGGAGCAACTGATCCTATTTCAGAAATAGCAAATATTTGTAATAAAGATAATATTTGGCTTCATATTGACGGAGCATTTGCTGGAACCGTTATCTTTTCTAAAAAATACAAACATTTAGCTGAAGGTGTACAATATTCTGATTCCTTTTGTTTTAATGCACATAAAACTTTAGGGACACCCCTCTCTACTTCTATTTTATTGACAAAAGATGAGCAAGATTTATACAGATCATTTAGCAATAAAGCGGAGTATCTTTATCAAACAGACAACAATGACTATAATTTAGGTCAAACTTCTTTTGAATGTGGAAGAAGAAACAATGCGTTAAAATTCTGGACGCTTTGGAAATCTGTAGGCGCAAATGGAATCGGGGAAATGGTAGAAACAAATTATAGCTTGTCAGATATTGCTAGAAATTATATCCGAAATAATTCTGATTATAAATTATATAGTTATGATGACAGTTTATCTGTTTGTTTTAATTACAAAGATTTTGATGCTATTGAATTATGTACTCAATTATATAACAACAATAAACTAATGGTTGGATATGGAGAGCATAAAGGAGAAACTTTTGTTAGATTAGTTACCATCAATAGAGAAAACACAAAAAAAGATATACTTTCCTTTTTTAAAATACTTGAGGATTTTTCAAATAAACATTTATAGTACAATTAAAATTATCAAATTCTGATTTCATAATTACATTATCATGGCCAGAAGGAAAGATCTCTGCTGTAGGATCTTGGTATGACAAAATATTAGGATTAAACAGGAAATATTCGATTGGTCATACATCGATTATCTTAATTAATGCCATCACAAGAGAAATATATTATTTAGATTTCGGAAGCTATCAGACTCCAATTGGATTTGGTAGAGTTAGAGATATTGAAACAGACCCAGACCTAACAATCAGAAGTCTAGTAATAATTGAAAATAATTCGATAAATAGAATTGATGAAATTATAAAAGAGATCTATAAAAAGAAATCAACACACGGAGAAGGAAAATTATACTACAAGATATTTAAAAAATTACCAATGTTATCAAAAAATCAAACTTCTCAACTATGGGCAACTATAAATTTATTTCTAACGACTTTTTGCTTAGAATACCTGTCCTTAAAAATTTGTCAATTAAATATTATTTTAAAAATTAAAATTAAATAGTAGTTTTGCATTAATGATAAATTCTGATTTTATAATAGTTTTAGCTTGGCCTGAAGGGGAAACAACTGCCGCTGGAGCTTGGTATGATCCTTTGTTTTCAACAAACGGGAAATATAGGGTTGGACATTCTGCATTAATCTTAATAAACTCTGAAAATAAAGAACTACTTTATTTTGATTTTGGAAGATACCACACTCCTACTGGTTTTGGGAGAGTAAGAGATAAGGAGACTGATCCAGATATTGGTATTCCAATTTCTGCTGAAATAGAAGATAATAGGATAAAAAACATA
>JABHQB010000065.1 GCA_018695965.1 Flavobacteriales bacterium
ATCCTACTAAGAGGAATTGAGAAAACGGATATTAAAAGAGGTATGGTAATTTGTAAGCCTGGATCTGTTACTCCTCATACTAAGTTTAAAGCTGAGGTTTATATCTTGAAGAAAGAAGAAGGTGGAAGACACACTCCTTTCCACAACAAATACAGACCACAATTCTATATTAGAACAACTGATGTAACTGGTGAGATTTTCTTACCTGAAGGAACTGAGATGGTTATGCCCGGAGATAACTTAACTATTAATGTTGAGTTAATTAACTCTGTTGCAATGAGTGAAGGACTTAGATTTGCAATTAGAGAAGGAGGTAGAACTGTAGGAGCTGGGCAAATTACATCAATTACTGAGTAATAAACAAAAGTGTATCAGTAAAGTGGAATTTTTTGATTCCATTTTGCTGTTATACGGGTGTAGCTCAATTGGTAGAGTAGTGGTCTCCAAAACCATTGGTTGGGAGTTCGAATCTCTCCACCCGTGCAAATAAAAGATATATAAATGAGAATAGGTACTTACATAAAAGATGCATTTGATGAGTTATTACATAAGGTTACTTGGCCTAAATGGGAAGAATTACAGAATAGTGCAGTAGTTGTTGCTATAGCTTCTTTAATTATTTCTTTAATTATTTTCTTTATGGATTTTATTTTTGGTATTAATGTTGGGAGTACTTTGTGGAGAGGTATCTTAGGATATTTTTACCAATTTATTGAAATATTTAAATAAAAATAATGGAAAGTACAGTTTCAGAGAATAACTGGTATGTTCTCAGGGTAATGGGAGGGAAAGAGAAGAAGACTCGATTATTTATAGAGAAAGAGATTGATAGACTGAATCTAAATGCATTTGTTTCTCAGATTCTGATTCCTACTGAAAAGGTTTATCAGATAAAAAACGGGAAGAAGGTTAGTAGAGAGAAGAATTTTTTTCCAGGATACCTTTTAATTGAAGCTAATTTAACTGGTGAGGTTCCTCATATTATTAGAGGAATTCAGAATGTGATGGGTTTTTTAGGATCAACAAAGGGAGGTGATCCTGTTCCTATGAGAGATGCAGAAATAAATAAGATATTAGGTAGAGTTGATGAAATGGCTCTTACTGATGAAAATGTTAGTATTCCTTTTATTGCTGGTGAAACAGTGAAAGTTATTGATGGTCCGTTTAATAGTTTTAATGCTGAAATTGAATCTATTGATGAACAAAAGAAAAAATTGAAATTAATTGTTAAGATATTTGGAAGAAAAACTCCTTTGGAGTTGAATTTCATGCAAGTTGAAAAAATTTAGAATAAAAAAAGATGGCAAAAGAAGTAACAGGTATTATTAAACTACAAATTAGAGGAGGGGCGGCAAATCCAGCACCACCTGTTGGTCCCGCTCTTGGAGCGAAAGGTGTAAATATTATGGAATTTTGTAAACAGTTTAATGCAAGAACACAGGATAAAGCAGGGAAAATTATTCCAGTTGTTATTACTGTATTTGCAGATAAATCATTTGAGTTCATCATTAAAACAGCTCCTGCAGCAGCTCAATTATTAGAAGCAGCAAAGAAGAAGAGTGGTTCTGGTGAGCCAAATAGAGTGAAAGTTGCTACTGTCACTTGGGATCAGATAAGATCTATTGCTGAGGATAAAATGGCTGATTTAAATGCTTTTAAAGTAGATTCTGCAATGAGAATGGTTGCTGGTACTGCAAGAAGTATGGGTATTAAAGTTAAAGGAGCTTTTCCTAGTTAAATTAATAAGATAAATCAAAATAGTCCAATGGCTAAATTAAGTAAAAATAGAAAAGATGCATTTTCAAAAGTTGATTCAGATTCAACATATTCAACACTTGAAGCTGCAAAATTGGTAAAAGAAACTTCTACAGAGAAATTTGATGCATCTGTTGATATTGCTGTAAAGTTAGGTGTAGATCCTAAGCAAGCAAATCAGATGGTAAGAGGAGTAGTCGCTTTACCTCATGGAACAGGAAAATCATTAAAGGTTTTAGCTCTTGTTTCTGCTGATAAAGAAGCAGAAGCAAAGGAATCTGGAGCTGACTATGTAGGTTTAGATGATTATATTGAAAAAATAAAAGGTGGTTGGACTGATATTGATGTGATTATTACCATGCCATCAATTATGGGTAAGATTGGTGCTTTAGGTAGAGTTCTAGGTCCTAGAGGTTTAATGCCAAACCCTAAATCTGGTACTGTAACTTTAGAAGTTGGAAAGGCTGTGTCTGATGTAAAGAAAGGTAAAATTGACTTTAAGGTTGATCAATTTGGAATTATACATGCTTCAGTAGGAAAAGTGTCATTTGATGCAGAGAAAATATCAGAAAATACTGAAGAATTATTACAAACTATAATGAAGTTAAGACCAACTGCATCAAAAGGAAATTATGTTCATAGTATTTCACTTTCAAGTACTATGGGTGTTGGTGTAGAGATTGAGTCAAAATCATTAGTTTAATATATATATATAATATAATAAAATGACAAAAGAAGAAAAAAATCAGTTTATTGATGTACTTGATAAAAGTATTCAAGAAAACAGTAATTTTTATTTAGCAGATATCTCAGGATTATCTGCTGAAGAGTCAAGTAATTTAAGAAGATTGTGTTTTAAAAGAGAGGTTTCTTTACAAGTTGTAAAAAACACCTTACTTAAGAGAGCTTTAGAAAAAAATGATTCAAATTATGAAGAACTATATGATGTATTAAAAGGAAATACATCAATCATGTTTACCGATGCAGCTAATGCACCTGCAAAGGTTATTAAAGAATTCAGAAAAAAACATGACAAACCAGTATTTAAGGCGGCTCATTTAGACGCATCTTTCTATATTGGAGAAGAATACCTAGATACATTGTCAGAATTAAAATCGAAAAACGAACTTATTGCAGAAATTGTTGCATTACTTCAGTCTCCTGCTAAAAACGTTATTTCGTCTTTACAATCTGGTGGTTCGAAATTATCGGGTATAGTAAAAACTCTTGCAGAAAGAGCTGAATAATAAAAAATTGAATGCTTCCAACATTAATTAATAAAAATAAATAACTTAAAATAAATAACATGGCAGATATAAAAGATTTCGCAGAACAATTAGTTAATCTTTCAGTAAAAGATGTGAACGAATTAGCTAATATATTAAAAGAAGAGTATGGTATCGAACCAGCCGCAGCGGCTGTTGCAGTAGCAGGACCTGCTGCTGGAGGAGGAGGTGATGCTGGAGGAGGTGATGAAAAGACAGAGTTTGATGTAATACTTACAGCAGCTGGTGGATCAAAACTAGCAGTTGTAAAATTAGTTAAAGAATTAACAGGTAAAGGATTAAAAGATGCTAAGGAATTAGTTGATAGTGCTCCTGCAACTGTTAAAGAAGCTTGTGCTAAAGATGAAGCAGAAGCTTTCAAAACTCAGCTAGAAGAAGCTGGAGCTGAAGTAGAACTTAAATAGTATGCTTTACATACGTTAGGTTTAGATCTTATAATTATAAGATCTAAACCATTTCGTTTTTTTATAGAACACTTTTTTTAACTTAAAATATAGCTCATTGTCAATACAAAATAACTCCCTAAGAACTAATTTCGCGTCTATTGAAAAACAAATGAATTATCCAGATTTTCTGGATATTCAACTAGAAACATTTAATGCGTTTTTTCAAACAGGAACTACCGTAGACGAAAGAAAGAAAGAAGGTTTATATACAACCTTTACAGAGCTTTTTCCAATTACTGATGCAAGAAATAATTTTGTATTAGAATTTATTGATTATACAATTGATCCTCCAAGATATTCTATTGAAGAATGTATTCAGAGAGGTTTGACATATAAAGTTCCTCTCAAGGTCAAACTTAAACTTTATTGTACTGATCCTGATCATGAAGATTTTGAAACTATTGTCCAGGAAGTGTATTTTGGAAACATTCCATTTATGACTCCTAAAGGAACATTTGTGGTAAATGGAGCTGAAAAAGTTGTTGTATCTCAATTACACAGATCTCCAGGTTTATTTTTCGGTCATAGTTTTCACTCAAACGGAACCAAATTATATTCAGCAAGAGTAATTCCTTTTAAAGGTTCATGGATTGAATTTAATACAGATATCAATGATGTAATGTATGCGTATATTGATAGAAAGAAAAAGGTTCCGGTTACTACTTTATTAAGAGCAATCGGATACGAAAGTGATAGAGAAATTCTACAGATTTTTGATCTTGCCGATGAAGCTAAGGTAACAAAAAGTGGATTGAAAAGAGTTATTGGAAGAAAATTAGCTTCCAGAGTATTAAAGTCATGGGTTGAAGATTTTGTAGATGAAGATACTGGAGAATTAGTCTCTATTGAAAGAAATGAAGTTATCTTAGAGAGAGATATTATTATTGAAAAACAACACATTGATGAAATTGTAGAATCTGGTTCTGCTGTAATTCTTCTACATAGAGAAGAATCAACTGGAGAACATGCAATTATTCATAATACATTACAAAAGGATCCTACAAACTCTTTAAAAGAGGCTGTAGTTTATATTTACAGACAATTGAGAAGTGCGGAGCCACCAGATGAAGCAACTGCTATCGGTGTCATTGACAAACTTTTCTTTTCAGACCAAAGATATTCTTTGGGAGCTGTAGGTAGACACAGAATTAATAACAGATTAAAAATTGATACTCCTAAAGATAAATATGTTCTTACTAATGAAGATATTATTGAGATTATCAAACAATTAATTGAACTTACTAACTCAAAAGTAGATGTTGATGATATTGATCACTTAAGTAATAGAAGAGTTAGAACAGTTGGTGACCAATTATCTAATCAGTTTTATGTTGGTCTTAACAGAATGGCTAGAACAATTCGAGATAGAATGAATGTAAGAGATAATGAAGTGTTTACTCCTACAGATTTGATTAATGCGAAAACATTATCTTCTGTAATTAATTCATTTTTTGGAACATCTCAATTATCTCAGTTTATGGATCAAACAAATCCACTTGCGGAAGTTACTCATAAAAGAAGAGTTTCTGCACTAGGACCTGGAGGTTTAACTAGAGAAAGAGCAGGTTTTGAAGTGAGAGATGTACACTATACTCATTATGGTCGATTATGTCCAATCGAAACTCCTGAAGGACCAAATATTGGTCTAATTTCTTCTCTTTGTGTATTTGCAAAAGTAAATGATTTAGGATTTATTGAAACTCCTTACAGAAAAGTTGAAGATGGTAAAGTTAATTTGAAAGAAGAACCAATATATTTAAGTGCTGAACAAGAAGAAGATTTAACAATTGCTCAGGCAAATGCACCAATTAAAGGAGATGGAAGTTTTGTGAATAAAACAGTTAAAACGAGATTAGGTCATGATTATCCAGTAACGGAACCTGTAAATATTGGTTTGATGGATGTTGCTCCTAATCAGATTGCTTCAATAGCAGCATCTTTAATTCCTTTCTTGGAACATGATGATGCCAACAGAGCTTTAATGGGGTCGAACATGATGCGTCAGGCGGTACCATTATTAAGAACAGACGCTCCTATTGTTGGGACTGGGTTAGAGCCTCATGTAGCGAAAGATTCAAGAGCTCTTATTAATTCTGAAGGAGAAGGTGTTGTAAAATATGTTGATGCAACTAAAATTACAATTAAGTATAAAAAATCTGATCAGGAAAAATTAATTTCTTTTGATGAGGACGAAAAAACCTATCTTTTAACAAAATTCTTAAAAACAAATCAGAATACTTGTATGAATATTCGCCCTATTGTGAAAGTAGGAGACAAAGTTACTAAAGGACAAGTTTTATGTGAAGGATATGCTACTCAGAATGGAGAATTAGCACTTGGAAGAAATTTAAAGGTTGCTTTTATGCCATGGAAAGGATATAACTTTGAGGATGCAATTGTCTTGTCAGAAAGAGTTGCCAGAGAAGATTGGTTAACTTCATTACATATTGAAGAACATAATGTTGCTGTAAGAGAAACAAAAAGAGGAGCGGAAGAACTTACTGCTGATATTCCAAATGTAAGTGAAGAAGCTACTAAGGATTTAGATGAGTTTGGTATGATTAGAATTGGAGCTCATATAAAACCAGGTAATATTTTAGTTGGAAAGATTACTCCAAAGGGAGAATCTGACCCGACACCAGAAGAAAAATTACTGAGAGCAATTTTTGGAGAAAAAGCTGGTGATGTGAAAGATGCTTCATTAAAAGCAAAATCATCTCATGCTGGTGTAGTTATTGGTAAGTCATTATTTTCTAAGACTATTAAAGATAGAAGGATTAAAGCTCAAGACAAGGATGAATTAGAAATAGTTGATAAGAATTTTGAAGTAGAATCTTTAAAACTCAAAAAGGTTTTAGTTGATAAAATTTATCAGGTTGTAGGAGGTAAATCCTCTCAAGGTATTGAAAATGTACTGGGAGAAGAGGTGATTGCAAAATCAGTTAAATTTACTCAGAAAGTTTTAATGACAGTTGATTTCTTAAGTGTAAATCCTAAAAAATGGACTACAAATAAAGAGAATAATATAATTGTTATTAGAATTATTCAAGGATATATTAAAAAACATAATGAAATTTATGGAGAGTACAGAAGAAACAGATTTGCTATTACTGTTGGCGATGAGTTACCAAATGGAGTTTTACAATTAGCTACAGTATATGTTGCTAAGAAAAGAAAAGTGAAGGTTGGAGATAAACTTGCTGGTCGTCATGGAAACAAAGGTATTGTTGCCAGAATTGTAAGAGATGAAGATATGCCTTTTCTTGAAGATGGAACTCCTGTTGATATTGTTTTAAATCCACTTGGAGTGCCTTCTAGAATGAATCTAGGTCAGATTTATGAAACAATCTTAGGTTGGGCCGGACAAAAACTAGATAAAAAATATTTTACTCCAGTTTTTGATGGAGCTACTATGGATCAGATTAATATTGAATCGGATGCAGCTGGAATTCCAAGATTTGGTAAAACATATCTGTATGATGGAGGTACTGGAGAGAAATTTGATCAGCCAGCTACAGTTGGTATCATTTATATGTTGAAGCTAGGTCACTTAATTGACGATAAGATGCATGCTAGATCAATTGGTCCTTATTCACTTATTACTCAGCAACCTCTTGGAGGTAAGGCTCAGTTTGGTGGACAAAGACTTGGAGAGATGGAGGTTTGGGCACTTGAAGGATATGGTGCTTCTAACATCTTACAAGAAATGATGACTCTTAAATCTGATGATGTTATCGGTAGAGCTAAAGCTTACGAATCTATTGTAAAAGGTAAAGCATTACCTTCTGCTGGAATACCTGAATCATTTAATGTCTTATTACACGAGTTGAGGGGTCTTGGTCTTAAAGTTACATTTGAATAATCTTTTAAAGGAATAAATATGTCATATAAAAATAAAACACAAAAACAGTCTGCAGAATATAGTACTTTAAAGGTTAGTTTATCTTCTCCAGAAGATATATTAGCGAAATCTTCAGGAGAGGTTACAAAACCTGAAACAATTAATTATAGAACTTATAAACCTGAAAGAGATGGTTTGTTCTGTGAAAGAATTTTTGGTCCTACAAAAGATTTTGAATGTCATTGTGGAAAATACAAAAGAATAAGATATAGAGGGATTGTTTGTGATAGATGTGGGGTAGAAGTTACAGAAAAAAAAGTAAGAAGAGAGAGAGTAGGTCATATTAATTTAGTTGTTCCTGTTGCTCATATCTGGTACTTTAGAACCTTACCTAACAAGATTGGTTATTTATTAGGATTACCTTCTAAAAAGATGGATCAAATTATATATTATGAAAGATATGTAGTTATCCAAACTGTAGATGGAGCAGTAAATGAAGAGGGTGAACCATTAGAAAACAATGATTTCATTACTGAAGAAGAATATTTAAATATTTTGGAAAGTTTAGATCCATCAAATCAACATTTATCAGATTCTGATGAGAATAAATTTATTGCTAAAATGGGAGCGGAAGCTCTTATTGAGATGCTAAAAAGAGTAGAGTTAGATTCCTTATCTCATGAATTAAGACATAAAGCAAAAAATGAAACTTCACAACAAAGAAAAACGGAATCTTTAAAAAGATTACAAGTTGTAGAAGCTTTTAAAGAAGCTCAAGTACATACTGAGAATAGACCAGAATGGATGATATTAAAAGTTCTTCCGGTCATTCCTCCGGAATTAAGACCATTAGTTCCTTTAGATGGAGGTAGGTTTGCAACTTCCGATCTAAATGATTTATATAGAAGAGTTATTATCAGAAATAATAGATTAAAAAGATTGATGGAGATAAATGCTCCTGAAGTAATCTTAAGAAATGAAAAAAGAATGTTGCAAGAAGCGGTTGATGCTTTATTAGACAATTCTAGAAAATCTGCTGCAATTAAAACAGATGGTAATAGAGCGTTAAAATCATTGTCTGATAGTTTGAAAGGAAAACAAGGTAGATTCCGTCAGAATTTACTTGGAAAGAGGGTAGATTATTCTGCAAGGTCAGTTATTGTTGTTGGTCCTGAATTAAAATTGCATGAATGTGGAATACCAAAAGATATGGCAGCCGAACTTTACAAACCATTTGTTATCAGAAAACTGATAGAAAGAGGAATTGTAAAAACGGTAAAATCTGGTAAAAAAATAATTGACAATAGAGAGCCTGTAGTTTGGGATATCTTGGAAAATGTGATGCATGGACATCCTGTTTTATTAAACAGAGCTCCTACACTTCACAGATTAGGTATTCAAGCTTTTCAGCCTAAACTGATTGAAGGGAAAGCAATTCAGTTACATCCACTTGCTTGTACTGCATTTAATGCTGATTTTGATGGTGACCAGATGGCCGTTCATTTACCACTTGGTGCAGATGCAATTTTAGAAGCTCAAGTTTTAATGCTTGGTTCTCATAATATATTGAACCCTGCAAACGGAGCTCCAATTACGGTACCTTCTCAGGACATGGTTTTAGGTCTTTATTACATGACTAAAACAAGAAAATCTACTGAAGACCATCCTGTAATAGGTGAAGGTAGATCATTCTATTCTTTAGAAGATGTGAAAATTGCATATAATGAGAAAGTAGTTGATTTACATGCAATAATTAAAGTTAAGATCACTAAAGTTGATGGAAATACAGAATTAATAGAAACATCAGTTGGAAGAGTTTTGTTTAATGAATTTGTTCCTTCTGACGTAGAATTTGTTGATGAACTTCTTACAAAGAAATCTTTAAGAGATATTATTGGTGGAATATTAAAGATATCTGGTGTTCCTAGAACAGTTCAGTTTCTTGATGACATTAAAGAATTAGGTTACACAATGGCATTTAAAGGAGGGCTTTCGTTTAATCTTGGTGATGTAATTGTACCAGAAGAGAAAGTCGGATTATTAGAGGATGCACATGAGAAAGTTGAGGAAGTGAAGAGTAATTATAATATGGGTTTCATTACTAATAATGAAAGATATAATCAGGTAATTGATATTTGGACTAATACAAATGCAAAACTTACCGACACGGTAATGAGAGATATGATTAATGATAACCAGGGATTTAATTCAGTTTATATGATGTTAGATTCTGGAGCAAGGGGATCGAAAGAACAAATTCGTCAGTTAGCTGGGATGAGGGGTCTTATGGCAAAACCAAAAAAATCTGGTGACCATGGAGAATCCATTATTGAAAATCCAATTACAACTAACTTTAGTGAGGGACTCTCAATTTTAGAGTACTTTATTTCTACTCACGGTGCTCGTAAAGGTCTTGCTGATACAGCACTTAAAACCGCTGATGCTGGTTATTTAACAAGAAGACTTGTAGATGTAGCTGCTGATGTCGTTGTTATAGAGGAAGATTGTTTAACTTTAAGAGGACTTGTTACAACTGCTCTTAAAAATAATGAGGATATTGTAGAATCATTATATGACAGAATTTTAGGTAGAGTAAATCTTCATGATATTTATCATCCAAAAACAGATAAGTTAATTG
>JABHQB010000066.1 GCA_018695965.1 Flavobacteriales bacterium
AGGCACCCAAAGATCACTTGGTAATCCAACAGAAGAATTAGAAAGCAAATGAATATTTTGTTTCATCTCTGAATAAGACGCTTTAACAGACCATTCATCATTAAGTAAGTAGCGAGCAGATATCCTTGGTTGTATACTATAATTATCTTTATTCGCAAGATATTCATAAAAATCTACCACCTCAGAAATAGATGTATTCTTATCAAGAGAATAATATCCTATATGAACTCCAATATTTGCTTTTAGTCTATTAGTAATCCTAACATTATCTTCTATATATAAAAATGATTCATGAACATTTGTTCTCTCTGAAAAATTAATCATAGTATCTAAACTAAGGTTCTGACTAATATCAGGAGAGTTAATTGAGAGGTTTAAATTAGTTTCCCCTGGAAAAAACTGATGATGTGTATAAGAGACTCCAAATTTAATATCATGATTAGGATTTGGAATATAATCAAAATCTATTCTTGCTCCAACATCTTCAATCCCTGAAATATAACCAAAAGAAATATTTTCAGAGCTCTCTCCAGAGAATAATGAATCTAAAGATGAATTGTATACAGTATCTGCTGAATTACTATTTTCTAGAGCAAAATTAGTATTAAACTGATATCTACTATATGTAAGTGTCGTATTACTAAATAGTTTATTATTAAATAAATGATTCCATCTTAAAGTAGAGGTGATATTACCATATCCTAAACCAAAATTCATACTTTCCTGATGTATGTTTTCAGTGGATTTTGGACCTCCTGATCTTCCTCCTTCATCTTCTGAACCAGTAAAATCAACATTAAATACATCATCACCCATATATGCACTTAAATATATTCTGTCTTTATTTGAAATCTTATGATTAATCTTTGCATTTAAATCATAAAAATAAAGATTAAAATTAGTATTATCTGGTAAAAAAGGCTTCATAAGTAAATCAGCATACGTTCTTCTTGCGGAAACTATAAAAGAGGTTTTGTTCTTAATAATAGGTCCTTCTAATGTTAACTTAGAAAAAATCAAACCTATGGTAGCATCACCTTTAAACTCTTTCATATTTCCCTCTTTCATATCAATTTGTAATACTGAAGAAAGTCTACCTCCAAATCTGGCGGGGAAACCTCCTTTAGTAAGTCTGACTGTTTTAATAGCGTCTGCATTAAAAACTGAGAAAAGACCTCCTAAGTGAGACGAATTATAGACAGGAACACCATCTAACAAAATCAGGTTTTGATCTGGACCTCCCCCTCTCACATAAAAACCAGAAGTACCCTCACTTGATTGTACACCTGGGAGTAATTGTATTGCTTTTAAAACATCTACCTCTCCAAATAAAGCGGGTATCGTTTTAATTTGTTGAATTGGAATATCAATAACAGAGGTTTGTGTTTTCTCTACTATATTTGCTTCTCCAGTAATCTTAACTTCTTGAATATTTACAGATGAAAGTTCAAACTCAACATCATAATTAATATTCTCTTGAAGATTAAGAACTTTAGATATAGTTTTATATCCAATAAAGGAATAGACTATTTCCTGTTGTCCATCTTCAACTGTTAAACTATAAAAACCATAAGTATTAGAAGTTACTCCTTTCCCAGTTAATTTACTATATATATTTGCTCCTATTATACTCTCACCATTGTTCTTATCAGTAATATATCCACTTATAGTATGTTGTTGTGCATAGCTATTTGTTAGTATGCTAATTAAGATTATTATAATAGATATTTTCTTCATGTTTTATTTAACGGAATATATTTTAAAAATTGTGCAAATATAAGATTTGTTATAAGTTTAGATAAAGACAATTATAACAATATAAATATTTCGTTTAATCTGAAAATTACAAACAAAAAAAAAAGAAAAAAAAGAAGCCCGAACATAATGTTCAGGCTTCCTTATATTAAGATTAACTTAACTTCTTATTGAAGGATTAGTTTCTTATTAATTACTCCATTATCTGTAGTAATTTCTAAGAAGTAAACTCCTTTTGTATAAGTAGATAGATCAACTTGTTTAGTGTACTCACCAACAAACTTATTCAAGTTTTCAGTGTAAACAAATTCTCCAATTACATTGATGATTCTAACATCAAGATTTTGAACATCTTCTGACGTGAAACTCACGTTAAAGATATCTCTTGATGGGTTAGGATATACATCTAA
>JABHQB010000067.1 GCA_018695965.1 Flavobacteriales bacterium
ATACATTATCAATCCAAACAAAATCTCCATAAGTTCCAACAGAGTAACCAGGCCCATATCTGCAGGCACTTTCAAATGTTACAGTAACAGATGATTGTCCTGCATAAGCTGATAAGTTATATCTTAAATTGGTTAAATCTTCACTACCATGCCATGAATCACCATTAATATCCTGAACAACCACTCCATTAACTTTAACTCTCATGGTAGAATAAACCGAACCACCAAAAATAGTACCCGAGCTATAAAAAGACTCTGTTTTATAATCAAATGCTAAATTAATAGGGCCTGTACTTGCAGATAAATCTAATAAGATATTTGCTGCAGAAACATGAGAAGTATTCGCAAAAGCAGTAGCTTCAGTTGTAGGAACTCCAGTCCATCCTGCTAATGCATCAGCACCGGTCATTTCTATACTCACTGTATCAGCAATTGCATTTACAGAAGTTAACTGAACACTAGTACCTGCTGCAGTACCTGATTGTGCAGTCCATCCATTAGTAGACAAAGAAGCTGACTCAAAGTCATCACAGAAAGGAAGCGTATTTGAAGAAGGATAAACACATGACAAGGAATCATTTACATTACAAGAAGCACAAAAGTTAATTGCCATAGGATCCATACAACCAGGGTAAAGACAAGATCCATCATCCATAGTTGCTGTAGGATCATAATTTGCCGCAAAAGGGTCCATACATCCAGCATTAGGAGATTCCATAAAACGTAAAAAATCAATAGCGCAATCTCCTGTAAAAGAAGATCCTGAAGTATAACTCATACGTACCTGAACTATTTGACCAGCATAAGAGTTTTGTAAACTAATAACTCCTTCTTGCCAAGGCTGTCCTTGATCTCCACTTTTAGTCCATAAGGTTGTCCATGTTGTACCACCATCATTAGAAACATCAACATTTAATGTTCCCATAGTAGCTCCATACATACTATATCCAAATACAAAAGCAGCGTCTGTAAAATTATTTAAATCAACACAACTAGAAACTAAATTAGCCACAGCACCAATACCTCCACCAGAGGTCTCACAATATAGATAATAATCACCATCTAAACTAGGAGCGCCATTAAGAGGACCTGTTCCAGTAGAACCAGTACCTAAGTTATCTTTTCTCCAACCATTAGTTGAAGTAAATGTACTTGTTGCGGCATCATAAGTCCAGTCTGCCCAAGGGCCTTGTCCATATAATGAAACTGCAGGGTCTTCAAAACTCTCTGAGTTTGCTCCAATACCTGAAGTACAACCAGAAAAAATACAAGAACCATCATCTTGATTAGCTAATGGATTGTAATTAGTTGCTAGAGAATTTGTACACCCCCAAACAGGTGCTCCATACATAATAGTTGTTGTATGACAACCAGTTAAAGTTGTGCAATTTGAATCAACCAACCAATGTACATAATGAGTGCCATTAGTAGAAGCTGTAAATGTTAATGGAGCTGTTCCTTCAGCAACAAAATTACCGCAAGAAGATCCTTCATATACAACAATCCATCCTGGAGAAGCATTAGGACCAGAAATATCTATAGTATACGTTGACCCACTTACTACAGCAGAAATTGGGCTGTACTCAGTTAGATAATTACAAGTGGATATAGTATTAGTCCCAGCAGTTGGTGCGACACCAGAACCATATTGAGATACATTACAGCAATGAGATACCGCTGGAACTGCAGAAACTATAACTGTTGCGGAATCCGTACAACCTTGACAATCTGTTGTAACAACCGTGTAACTTCCCGGAGATAAATTATTGATTACTGCCGTAGTTGCTCCATTACTCCATAAAAATGTTGTTGCACAAGTTGTTGGTCCAACTAATGTAGCTGTAGCTGTACCATCATTAGCGGTCGCTGATGTTGCATTAGTAGCAGTAGCAGTAACTCCAACCGTACAACTAACAGGTGTAGCACAAGGAAGAAATCCTCCACTACCATTAGGAACAGCCGGAGTATACGCAACACCTTGACAGTTAGCTAAACAATCATTATTATACAGAACTCCATCACAACCACATACTGGATTATAAATCATTGGGCACATACAAACATTACCGTTTGGTATACATTGCGCTTTCACAGTATAAGTACATAATACCATACAAAAAGCCATTAAATATCCTAAGATTTTCTTAGGATTTACTTTGTAAAAATTTGATTTCATAATACATGTTTTAATTTAAAAAATTAGTTAATTATATAAAAAACCTCCACGAAATAGATGTAGAGGTTGCTTTATTGATAATATATAATGAGGAAGTATCACACGTATAACACGCGTTCATTTCAGTGTTCCATTCCTGATAATCATAAAGTCTTCCCATTATTATGTCGTAATAAATAAGTTCTAAAATAACTCAGCTATAAACATAGTAAAAAAAAATAAAAAAGTAAAAAAAAAACATCTTCTTTTTATACATCTATAAATACTAACTTAAGATATATTATATTTTTACGAATATACATCTGAATTTGTTACTAAAAAAGAAGCCCGAACATAAATGTCCGGGCTTTTTTATATTAAGATTAACTTAACTTCTTATTGTAAAATCAATTTCTTATTAACTATTCTATGTAATAGTATTAATAGTTTTTTCATTTCTTTTAATATAGTGTTTTATTATTTATAAAGTATGCTTCTCAAATTTCTTAATGTTTGTTCTTTAGGCCAGAAACCAGAACCTTGTATAATCTTTTTCTTCCCCCCGTTAACTATAACAATTGTTGGCCAGTAATAATTATCGTTTTTCATTTCAACTAATTCTTTAAATAGATTATGAAAATATGGTTCATCTTCTGAATTAGGTTTGTCGTTTCTGTACTCTTCCTTATTATATATAATAGGATCTTTTGATTTTCCATTTATCATGACAGGAAAGAAATTGTCATTAATTAACTTAATAACTGAAGAGTCTGTAAATGTTTTAGATTTCATCTTCTCACAATACTCACAATTCTCTCTATAGAAAAAAAGTAGCATGTTTTTATTAGATTGTTCTGATAAGATTTCTGCTTCAGCAAGTTCTAACCAATTAATACTATTATTAGTTGATAATGGGGAAGAAGTAATTTGTGTGAGTCCAATCAAGGGAACACATAGTAAAATTAATAATAGTTTTTTCATATAACAAAATTACAGAAATTAATTTGACATCATAAATTGTTGAATTAATTTATGAAAATGATGTACTCCCTTTTCCATTTCAGGAGAAAATCTGCCACTCTTATATAATCTAGATTTAACTCCTTTTTGAACTCTTTTTATTATTTCTTGATCTTCTAATTCAACTTTATTAACATCTGCTCCAGCCCCAGTATTAAGTAATTCTTCATTCCACACATAAGATCTGAACTCAACTCTAGTTTTATTGAATGATAAGGGAGTAATGATATTCATTGATAACCCCCAAGGATAAAAATTCATCATTATATTAGGAAATAACCAAAAGTAATAAGCAGCAATATTTTTCCCGAAATCTGGAGATGAATCTGGAAGATCAAAACAATCATCCTGATTCTTACCATATCCGATTTGAAGATTAGAATAAGGAAATATTTCAACTTCATAATCTTTAAAATTAAGAACAGAATTTAAATCTTCATGAATAAATGGAATATGAAACCCCTCTAAATAATTATCACAATATAAAGCCCAATTAGCATCTATAGTATATTCTTTTGACAAATCTTCTCTATATACAAAGTCTTGAATAGGCATCCAATTCACACGTTTTTCAATATCACTAAATAATTCATCCAGTGAAAATGCAGGATCTAAAGAAGTAAAAATAAATTGATTCCATTGACTGCAATTAACTTTAGGTAAATCATCTCTTTTGCAAGGAAAATTCTTCATGCCTTTTGTTTCTGGCATGGAAAGAAATTTGCCTGAAAAATCAAACCTTCTGCCATGATAACCACAAACAATAACATGATTTAATAAACAAGGTTTATCAATTAGTAAATTACCTCTATGAGTACAAACATTAGAATAACATTCAACGCCTTTGTTGTTACGAACAAGAAAGAGAGGCTCAGATAAAATATCATCTATTAAAGTAAATGGATAGGCACTATTTAAATTAGAAAGTATAGTGTCTTCAGTTATAAATTGCCAACTTTTTACAAATAATTTATCAATTGATTTATTAAATATCAATTCTGAAGAATAAAAAATTGAAGGCAATGTACAAGATTCCTCAATATTCTGTTTTATGTTTTTCATGCGATAAACTTACAGAAAATATAAAAGAGAAAAAAGTCGGGGTAGCAGGATTCGAACCTGCGACCTCCTGCTCCCAAAGCAGGCGCGATAACCGGGCTACGCTATACCCCGAAAAAGGTTTGCAAATCTAAAAAAGTTTTATAATCACAAACAAAAAAGATAACTTTTTATTTTGCGGAGAGGAAGGGATTCGAACCCCCGGTACCCGTAAAGGCACA
>JABHQB010000068.1 GCA_018695965.1 Flavobacteriales bacterium
ACGCTCACCCAGAGTTAAAGAAGATTATTGATATTCAGTTAGATGTTGCTTCTACAGAACTTTGTTATCCATTATTTTTCCACCCTATAACTCCAGATGTTGATGAGGTTTTGTTTGAGGATAA
The DNA here is from genome assembly GCA_018695965.1 of Flavobacteriales bacterium. Taxonomy (GTDB): domain Bacteria; phylum Bacteroidota; class Bacteroidia; order Flavobacteriales; family BACL11. The sequence goes on from JABHQB010000068.1 coordinate 125, forward strand.
AAAGATTAAAATTTCAACGTTTCCATTAAATCATGGGATAGATTGTAATGGTTTCTTATTTGAAGAGAAACTTTCTCCAAGAAAATTATTATCGGAAAAAGTTCAGGAATATAATATTCCTATTGATAAATTAAAAGAAATAAAACAAGGCTCAGATTTTACAACTACAGATGGGATAAGAATTGACAATATAGAGATTACAAAAGAAAACAGAATCCCGGATAGTTACGCTTTTTGTTCGGACACAAAATATCATGAAGAAATAGTAGAGAAAATAAAGAATGTTACATTATTGTATCATGAAACTACTTTTATGCAAGACAGGTCAGAGCGAGCGAATGAAACGAATCATTCAACAACTATTGATGCTGCAAATATTGCAAATCTATCTTCAGTAAAGAATTTGTTAATTGGTCATTTCTCTCAACGATATCAGGATAAAGGGTTATTATTAAATGAGGTAAGATCAATTTTTGATAAATCAATTGTTGCATCTGAAGGTTTAACAATAGACTTTTCTGATTTGTAAGTATTTCATTATTACTATAATTTAGGTATATTTGCACTTATTAAGAAAATATATTTTTTTTACATGAAAAGAATCTTATTTATTCTCTCCTTTGTTTTTATTGTTTTTGAGAGTAACTCACAAATAACTATTGTTGATGAAGATATGCAGTTAACAGATTGTAATAGTCACGAAGGATCTATTACAACGACTATTAACAATCCCATCAATCAAGTGTTTTATTTTCTTCAGAGATATGATACATTATTTAATCTTTGGCCAACAATCACCACCTCTCCAGGAACTCTTGACAGTATATATACTATGTCCTTTTCCGAGTGTGGAGCATATAGGGTTGTTGTATATGATGGATTGTTATCATTATCTGACACTACTAATACATATCTTATTGCTTGTGATACAATGAGGGGTACAACATCCGTGCCAGGACAGGACAACATTCAATGTTTTGGAGACTCTACAGGTGAGCTAAGGTATGAAGTTATTGGAGGAGTTCCTTTTGATAGTTTAGGCTATAAGTATTACAATTATTCTTGGTACAAAGATGATTCTTTATACGCTTCAGGTAGAAATCTTAAAACTATATCTAATTTATATAATGGGGATTCTACTAGCGTACCATATTTATTATATGTTGAAGACTCTAATGGTTGTATTTTTCGACCACTTGACACATTATCTGTGAACATTGACACCTCTTGGATGTTTCAACAAGATCCCATTCAAATAATAATTAAAGAGATTGACTCTGTAGGTTGTATAGGCACAAATACAGGTTCAATTAACGTAAATATTCGAGGTGGGAAGTTTCAAGGTCCACATTATTATGATCTTTATTTAAAAGACTCTAACTCTGATATTATCAGATGGATAGATAGAGATAGCAACGATATGTCTCTAAATATAGATACGACTATCTCCCTCCATCATATCAAAGTGATATTTGATTCTTTGGGTGTAGGTGATTACACTTTACATGTAGAAGATACATTTGGTTGTACTGCTGTTAGTGATACAATTACTATATCAGAACCAGATTCAATAAAGGACTTACAGGTATCAGTTGATTATAATTCTTTTTTCTGTAAGCATCATAAAACTAGGATAAAAATTTATGGTGTTTCTGGAGGTCATCAGAGTAATTTATCATATTATTGGGAAGAAATTCTCCCAATAGAGTCAGATTCAATGTATGTTTCATCTGGAACATATAAAGCCTATATTATAGATGACGTCTATGGTTGTAAGGATTCTTTAGATTTCCCCCTTACTGTTCTAAATCCGATTATACCTTATGTTAGACCTACAGATGTTGAATGTTTTGGAGAGAGTTCAGGAAGTTTACAAATAGATTCTATTGTTGGAGGAGTACCTCTAAGTAATTCTTCAGGTAATGCGTATTATGAATATCAATGGTCAATCGATACAACTCAATGGTTAATATTCGACACAACAAGTAGTAGTATAAATAATCTGTCTGCTGGAATTTACCAATTAATCATTAAGGATAGCTTATGTGAGGATACAACAGACTTTATTATTTCCCAAAACTCTAACTTAAATTTAGATTCCACAATTACCATTCCATTTTGTTTTGGAGATTCATCTGGGAGTATTGATATCAATCTTACTGGAGGAACACCTCCATATACTCTTCTATGGACAGGTCCAAATGGATTTACTTCTAATGATACTAGTATTAGTAATTTAATGGCAGATACTTTTTTCTTAGAAACAATAGATGATCTATCATGCATTTTCTTAGATACTATCGTAGTATCTGAACCTGACTCTTTAATAATTGATTTTGCCGCTTATCCAGACCCTCTACCTTGTAGAGGACAAACTGCTTTAATTAATGCATTAATTGAAGGAGGAACTCTTCCATATACTTATAATTGGAGTACATCTGATACTTTGAGTCAGATTGTTGAAACAGCAGGTAATTACACACTTATAGTGATGGATGATAACGGATGTATTGATAGTAATTCCATTTTAATAACTGAGCCAGCATTATTAAAGATTGTAGATTTCTCATTTACTCCAGCTACTTGTAATGTTGGTGCTACAGCTTCTGTGGTAGTTTCTGCAGGAACAGAACCTTATTCATATATTTGGAGTAACGGTGACACTACTACTTCTGTATATGATTTATCAGAAGGAACACAATGGGTGCTAGTTACCGATTCTTGTGGTGACACTACTACTTATTATTTCGAAGTAGAAGCGTATATCTTAGAAACCATTGTTAGTTATTTTAATGAAGATAATGGTAATCCACAAACTCTTGCAGAGGTAGATACTTGTTGTAATTCTAATAATGGAGCCCCTTACAGTTATCAGTGGTATGACGTAGATATGGACAGTATTATAGGCGAAATCAATAGTACTATTGATACTTTATGTGAAGGTTGGTATTACTGTATTACAACAGATATCAATGGTTGTAAAGATACAGTTGGTGTTGAGGTTAATTTTTATTTACCAGATGGACTTGTAGATATAAGTACTACAACAGTTTATGAAGATGTTCTACTATGGGGTTCTGAGGGTTATACTTATTTTTGGAGTACTGGAACTTCTGATGCGCACGCTAATATTTGCCCTGGAGATGAAAATATTTGGGTAGAAGTTACAGATAAAAATGGATGTTTTAGAAGACAAAATAATATTCAACTTGATATTGAAGATATTTCATTAACTCTTTCTCCTGATTTTGATACTGTAAAATGTGATATTACTAACTTGGAAGTGGAATTAGAAGTTACTGCAAACGGAGGAACAGGTGATTATACCTATTTATGGAGTAACGGACAAACAGAAGATAAAATAAGTGTATCTATAAATCCAGGAGTTTATAGTGTTACTGTAACAGATGAGAATTTATGTGCTGAAGATGCGGTATTTCATGTTGCAGTTATGTCGTCAGATTGCATTCCAAATGTCTTTTCTCCAAATGATGATGGTTCGAATGATGTTTGGAATTTAGAAGATGCGTTTTTCTATGCAGACTCTAAAGTAAAAGTCTTTAACAGATACGGGAAATTAGTATTTAAATCAGAAGATAACACTCTTTGGGATGGAAAAAACCGATCTGGAAATGATGTGGAAGACGGTGCATACTTTTATGTTATTGATTTAGGAAATGATCTTAAAAAGATAAAAGGAACTGTAACAATTATCCGATAAATTTTATAATCTCTTTTGTCTTATTAGTAGCAAAATGCGTAATGGTATGATCTCTTTTGAACCAGCTAATTTGTCGTTTTGCAAATCTCCTTGTATTTTTTTTTATCATATCTATAGCTTCTTCTTGGCTGTTTTTTCCATCCAAGTGTTCAAACAATTCTTTGTATCCAACAGTCTGTAAAGAGTTTTTGTTTCTGTGATTTAATAGAGATTCAACTTCATATAAGAGACCGTTTTCTATCATGACGTCTACCCTTTTATTAATTCTTTTATAAAGATCTTCTCTATTCATATCCAATCCAATTTTCACAATATTAAACGATCGTTTTTTTACTTGTTCTTTCCGGAATTTTGAGAATGGCTTACCAGTTGAATAAATTACTTCAAGCGCTCTCATTAATCTTTGAGGATTTTGAATATCTACTTCATTAAAGTAAATTGGATCATTTTCTTTTAATTCTGATTGTAAAAATTTAATACCTTTTTCCTTATATAAAGAAATTACTCTATTTCTTATTTCTTTAGAAATATCAGGCATTTTATCAAATCCTTTGCAAATTGCATCTATATATAGACCTGACCCACCAACCATTATAATCTTTTCTTTTTCTTTTAAGAGTTCTTCTATCTTTCTTAGTGCATCTTCTTCAAATTTTCCAACATTATAATCTTCATTAACAGAGAGGTTATGAATAAAGTGATGTTGTACTTCAGAAAGTTCTTCCTTAGATGGAGGAGCTGCTCCAATTTTCAACTCTTTGTAAAATTGTCTGGAATCTGCAGAAATAATTTGTGTGTTGTAGTGTTTTGCAAGTTTAATACTAATTGAGGTTTTTCCAATTGCAGTAGGGCCTAAAATGATAATGAGAGTTTTAGTATTCATATTCATTAACATCAAAAGAATCCTCAAACATATCTTCATAAGATTCAACCTCTTCTTGACATTCAACTTCAAATTTTAAGTCAGGAGCTTTTTCAGGAATTTCACCTATTTTACGAGTGCATTTTTCGGTTATTTCATCAGATGATTCTAAATATTCCACAAAGAATCTCCACATATTCATGAAGTCATAAATATAAATAAGCTTTGAATCTTTAGAATAAAGAACAGAAGAAATTGGCATATTCTTCATAGTGATTACATCTCCATCTTTTTCTGATGTGTCAAACAATGGTATTTCTTCACCTAGATCAAGATTAGAATCTGTAATATAAAAAGAAGCCATTTCAAATTTGTCTAGTTTCAGATTTTTAATAATACTTTGATGTAAATACTCTAAATTATTTTCCGGATTTACTAGAATTTCACGGATTACATCTTCTTTACTTTCTAATGTTATTCTGATTTTAATCATTTGATTTTAGATTTATTTCTTTAGCTTTTAGTTTCATAAATTCTATTGATGCTTCTTTCTCATTTTTTACTTTTCCATCTAATATTGCATCCTTTAATGAATTTTTCAAGATGCCAACTTCTCTCCCTGCTTCAATATTAAAGATTTCCATTATTTCTTCACCGCTAATTGGTGGTTTCCAATTTCTGATATGATCCTTTTCTTCTATTTCTTTTAGTTTTTTTCTTACTAGTTTAAAGTTTTTAATATAACGAGCAACTTTCTTTGGGTTTTTAGAGGTAATATCTGCCTCACAAAGAGTCATTAGATCATCAATGTCATCTCCTGCATCAAAAAGCAAACGCCTAATTGCAGAATCAGTAACAATATCTTGAGACAGTACAATAGGTCTTAAATGAAGTGTAACTAATTTCTTTACATACTTCATTTTTTCGTTGAGAGGTAGTTTTAATGTTTTGAAAATTCTGGGCACCATTTTACCTCCAAGGAACTCATGTCCGTGAAAGGTCCATCCATGACCTTCTTCAAATCGTTTGCATTGTGGTTTTGCAATATCATGCAGCAGTGCAGACCAAATTAACCAAATATTGTCAGTATTTTTTCGGATATTATCAATTACTTCAAGTGTATGGTAAAAGTTGTCTTTATGTGCAAATTTCCCCCTTTCCTCTACTCCTTGTAGTTCAACCATTTCCGGAAAGAATTGGTGTAATAATTTTGTATTAAATAATAATTTTAATCCGATAGAAGGTTTTTCAGATAAGAGTATTTTGTTTAATTCTTCTGTAATACGTTCTTGCGAAATAATAGATAGTCGTTCAGCATTTTTGCAAATAGAACTATAAGATTCATTTTCTATTTCAAAATTGAGTTCTGATGAAAAACGGATAGCACGCATCATTCTTAAGGGGTCATCAGAATAAGTAATATCAGGACTCAGAGGTGTTTTTATTGTTTTAGTTTCCAAATCCGATATCCCTGCAAAAGGATCTATTAATTTTCCATAATTAGAAGAGTTTAAGGAAATAGCCATTGCATTTATGGTAAAATCTCTCCTATTTTGATCGTCTTGAATTGTCCCATTTTCTACAATTGGTTTTCTCGAATTAGATCTGTATGATTCTTTTCTAGCTCCTACGAATTCATAATCTTCTTTATTATAATGAATCATTGCAGTGCCAAAATTATTGAAGTATTTTACATCTATTTTCTTTTCTAATTTTTTTGATACTTGCTTAGCAAGATCTATTCCGGATCCAACACAAACAAAATCAATATCAGTTTTATTTTTTTTTCTTTTTAATAAAATATCACGCACAAAACCACCTACTACATATGTTTCTAGTTTAGAGCTTTCTGCAACTTCAGCAATGATTTTGAATATTGGATTTGTAAGATGCTTGTTTAGGTTCACTATCGTAGTTTTGTAATACTTCCGTTTTTTTCTATTTTTATAATTCTAGAAGAGTTTTCTCTTCTTTCTTTTTTCCGCAAATTTACTATATAATCTGCATTATTTATAATGTCATCAGTAATATCTGAAAACTGTTTTGGGCTCTTTGTTCCGCTTATATTAGCTGATGTAGAAACAATAGCTTTTCCAAATATTTCTATTAATTGTTTACAAAAATTATCTTGTACTATTCGGATTGCTGCAGTTCCATCTTCCGCAAGTAAATTATCAGATAATCCCTCTATGTTCTGATAGATAACCGTAGTAGGATCAGAAGTGATATCAGTGTCTGGAACAGAATCAGTTAGTTTTTTTAACATCTTTTTATCCGACACCAAAGTAATAAGAGCTTTACTTTCTTTTCTTTGTTTTATGTTGTAAATCTTCTGTATTGCATCCGGATTTGTAGCATCACAACCTAATCCCCATATAGTATCTGTAGGGTAGAGGATAACTCCTCCATCTTGTAAAATTTTTAGTGATTGTGTAATTTCTTCTTCCATTTATAAAGAGGTATATATCTTTTGTAGATTTTCCGCTACTTTTTTATCTGTAAAGTTTTGTGCGTAATTATATCCTTTTTCTATCATGGTGTTGCGTAAATTAGTATCTGTTGTTATTTTTGTAATAGCTGATGTAATTTCTGAAACAGATAGTGGATTGATGTAGATAGAATGCTCTCCTCCTGTTTCTGAAAAACATCCTCCCTGGCTAGTTATTACAGGAGTTTTAGAAAACAATGCTTCTAGAATAGGAATTCCGAAACCTTCAAAAACCGAAGGGTATATCATTATTTCTGATTTTTGATAAATAGCTGCTATTTCTTCTAATTCTATTCCGGAAAGAAAGGAAACTCTATCTTGTAAATTATGTTCTCTAATATATTGAAGGCATTTGTTTTTATATTCTTTTCCGTTTCCAATAACTACTAAATGCTGTTTTGGTAATTCTTTAATACTTTTCAGAATAGTAAGAAGGTTTTTACGTTCTTCAATAGTTCCTACATTTAATATAAATTTTTCAGGAAGATTATATTTTTTGCAAATTTCCTCTATTCTTTTTTTAGAAATTTTAGATTGAAAGACATTGTTACATCCTTGATAAACTACTTCAATTTTATTTTCATCTGTACCAAAAAACTCTATAATATCATTTTTAGTTTGATGGCTAATGGCTATAATTCTATTGGCCCTTTTGCAAGCAGATTGAAACTTTTTGTGGTATATTTCTCGGTCGATAGCGGAAAACAAATGGGGATATCGTATGAAAATAAGATCGTGAATTGTAACAACTGATTTTATATTTGTTTTTTCTATTCCTAGTGGTATTTCGTGAGAGAGTCCATGATATATATCAATCTCATCCTGAACTAGGTCCTTTATAATGTTTTTACTACGCCAATATTTTTTAAACAGATTTCCGACAAATGAAGATGGAGTACGAACAAGAATGTTTTTTTTGTTTTTAAGGAAAGAGATTTGTTTGTTCTCTTTTGCTTTTGGGGTGTATAAGAAATAATAATTTTCTGGGTATAAGAGAGATAGTATGCGAATAGAATCACGAGAATAGTTGCCTAAACCTGTACTGTTATAAAATGCTCGTTTTGCGTCAAATC
>JABHQB010000069.1 GCA_018695965.1 Flavobacteriales bacterium
CAGAGGATTATAGTCAGATGGTACTAGTAAAAGACATTGAATTATACTCTCTTTGCGAACATCATATGTTACCATTTTTTGGAAAAGCACATGTAGCATATATACCCAATGGGAATATTGTGGGTTTGAGTAAAATACCAAGAATTGTAGATGTCTTTGCAAGAAGATTACAAGTACAAGAAAGATTAACAGATGAAATAAAAGATTGTTTGCAAGACACTCTAAACCCAATAGGAGTAGCAGTTGTAATTGAAGCACAACATCTTTGTATGCAAATGAGAGGAGTTGAAAAACAGCATTCATCAACAACAACATCTGCTTTTTCTGGAATTTTCATATCAGATGAGAAAACAAGATCAGAATTTATAAATCTAATAAAATAAGAAATGAAAGCGTATGTGTTTCCTGGTCAAGGAGCTCAATTTCCAGGAATGGGAAAAGATATTTACGAGAATTCTGAAGTTGCAAAACAACTTTTTGATCAAGCAAATAATATTTTAGGATTTTCTATAACTGAAATTATGTTTGGTGAAGATGCAGAAGCTCTAAAACAAACAAAAGTAACTCAGCCAGCTATCTTCTTACATTCAGTAATTCTAGCAAAGGTATTAGGAGATTCATTTACTCCTAGTATGGTTGCAGGTCATTCACTTGGTGAGTTTTCAGCATTAGTTGCTGCTGGATATTTATCATTTGAAGATGGTTTGAAACTCGTGTCAAAAAGAGCTATATCTATGCAAAAAGCATGCGAAAAAAATCCATCAACAATGGCAGCTGTACTAGGATTAGAAAATAAAATCGTTGAAGATATTTGTTCAGAAATTGATGAAATAGTTGTTCCTGCAAATTATAATTGTCCAGGACAATTAGTAATTTCAGGAAGCGTTAAAGGAATTAATATAGCGTGCGAAAAACTAACGAAAGCAGGAGCAAGAAGATCTCTAAAACTTCCTGTTGGTGGTGCTTTTCATTCACCTTTAATGGAAGATGCAAGAGACGAACTAGAAACAGCTATCAATTCTACAAATTTTACTGAAGGAATCTGTCCTATTTATCAAAATGTAACTGCCTCTGCAATTACAAATCCTGTTCATATTAAAGAAAATCTGAAAACCCAATTAACTTCAGCTGTAATGTGGACACAAACTATGCAAGAAATGATTGCCGATGGTTTAACTTCAGTTATAGAGGTAGGCCCTGGAAAAGTCTTGCAAGGGTTATTCAAAAAGGTGGATAGGCAACTACAAACTGAAAGTGCTATCCTATAAAATCTTATTGAGTAGTTTTTCGGAAACCGAAAGTTTATGCCAAAGTGGATTTGTAAAACACAATTTCAGATTCTCTATATGTCTCATATTATGACAATCTGTTCCAACAAAAGACACTAAATCTGCATTTATTAGTTTTTCTGCTTGTTTTTTTACCTCTGGAGAATAATATCCAGTAATTGAAAGCAAATTTAGTTGTAATAAAACTCCTTTATTAGTCAGTCTTTCGTAATCTTGAAGTCCATAATATAAATACCTCTCTGGGTGAGCAAGTACCACATTATATCCTGCAAGTTGAAGATTAAAAATAGTCTCATCAATATTTATTGGTTCATCTATAAATGGAAATTCAATCAGAAGATATTTTGAACCAAAGGTTAAGAATTTTTTCTTTTCAATTTTTTTCTGGAAATCAAAATCAACATAATATTCAGAAGCTGCTCCAAATTCAAGATCTATATTCAGTTTGTCTAAAGCATTTTGAACATCTGCTCTACCACTAATAATAATTTCTGGGGTATTCTTATAGAAATCACTCATTGTATGAGGAGTGGTGATAATCTTAGAAAAACCCAATTCCTGCAAAGCACAAACAAGATCTAAAGATTCTTCTAAATTTTGAGCCCCATCATCAATTCCTGGAATTAAATGAGAGTGAATATCAGTTTTTAGAACAGAAAAATCTATTGATTCTAACTCCTTTTTCTTAAATCCTGAGAACCAGCTCATCTTAACCGTATTGTTCTGAGTAGTATTTTTGATAGTCTCCTGAGGTTACATTATTCATCCATTCCTCATTATCTAAATACCATTTTATTGTTTTACTCAATCCTTCTTCAAACTGAAGTGAAGGTTCCCAACCAAGTTCATTCTTAAGTTTTGTTGCATCAATTGCATATCTCTTGTCATGTCCCGGTCTATCTTTTACATATGTAATTAATCCTTCAGCAGTACCTTCTGTATTTCCTAAGAACTCATCCATCTGTTTACACATTATCTTTATCAAATCAATATTAGTCCATTCGTTAAATCCTCCAATATTATACGTTTCTGTATTTCTCCCATTATGATAAATTATATCAATTGCTCTTGCGTGATCTACTACATATAGCCAGTCTCTAGTAAACAATCCATCACCATAAACTGGAAGAGGTTTTGAAGTTTTTATATTATTTATAAATAAAGGAAGTAGTTTTTCTGGAAATTGATTTGGACCATAATTATTTGAACAATTAGAAATTACATATGGCATTCCGTACGTATTTCCATAAGCTCTTACAAAATGATCAGAACTTGCTTTGGAAGAAGAATATGGAGATTGAGGGTCATAAGAAGTAGTTTCTAGGAATAGACCTGTATTGCCTAAACTCCCATAAACTTCATCTGTAGAAACATGATAAAATAATTTGCCTTCTTCATTAGCCTTCCAATGATTTTTTGCTGCATTCAACAAATTAACTGTACCAACAACATTTGTCATAATAAATTCCATTGGATTAGTTATAGATCTGTCTACATGACTTTCTGCAGCTAAATGAACTACACCATCAAAATCATACTTCTCAAATAAACTATTAATAAAATCCTTATCTACAATATCTCCTTTCTCAAAGATATAATTATCTGCATTTTCTACGTCTGATAAGTTCTCTAAATTTCCGGCATAAGTAAGCTTATCCAGGTTCACTATATTATAATCCGAATACTTGTTTACAAATAACCTCACAACATGCGACCCTATAAATCCAGCTCCTCCTGTTATCAAAATCGTTTTTTTCATAATCTCTTTTAATTCTTGCAAATATAAATAATTATCAGCAAATTAATTCGTTAGATAACTTAAAGAAAATGTAAATTAGCGAAAAATTTATTTATGAAGAGATTTCTTGTGTTTATTTTATGCTTAAGTTTCTTAAATGTTTTCTCTCAAGATAAGAAAATAACAGATTTTAATAGCAAAATAATTCAATCTAACTATACTCTTCAAGTTCCTATTAACGAACTTGCAACTGATTTCGGAACTAATTCTGCATTAGGACTTGCCTATTTAAGTAACCGAAATGATTTTTTGTTAGGATTAGATGTCAATTTTATGTTTGGAAATAATGTAAAGAACGATAGTTTATTACAGACAATATCTACTGAAGAAGGTTGGCTAATAAATGCAAGTGGAGAGCTAGATACCATTTTACTCTATGAAAGAGGATGGAATTCTCATATTTTGTTTGGAAAATCTTTTCGTTTTGATGAAAAATATCTCACAGGGATCTATGTTTATGCAGGGATTGGATATTTACAACACAAAATTAGATTAGAAAACAATAGAACAGATCTCCCTCAAATTGATGAAGATTATATAAAAGGATACGACAAATTTACTAATGGAATAAGTACAAAATTGTGTGTTGAATACATGTATTTTAGTAAAATCAACTCTGTAAAATTTAATGTTGGGGTAGAATTAGTAAATGCGTTCACAAAAAATAGAAGATCGTATAATTTTGCTGCAATGGAAGAGTATGATAATAATCTAAGGATAGATCAACTAATTGGAGTCAAATTTGGAATTATTATTCCAATAAACAGAAATAATGAAGAGAAGTTTCATTACTACTAAATGAATCTTTTTTATAACATATGTATTCTGCTTTATAAAAATGCTTTATGGTGTTTTTCCCTATTTAATACTAAAGCAAAAGAGATTGTAAAAAACCAAAGAAATTTGATACAAAAAATACAATCATCTACAAAAGGTGAAAAGAATATTGTTTGGTTTCATGCTGCATCATTAGGAGAATTTGAACAAGGAAAATCAGTTATAAAAATCTACAAAAAAAAGAATCCTAATCATAAGATCTTGCTTTCATTTTATTCTCCCTCTGGATATAACAACATAAAAAATTCAGAACTTGCTGATTGGGTATTTTACTTGCCTCATGATACAAAAAAGAATGCAAAATTTATTGCGAAAAATATAAAACCTATAAAGGTAATTTTTATCAAATCTGAATTTTGGTTCAATTATATTCGGGAGATGTATAAAGAAAATATTCCAATTTATTTTATTTCATCAATATTCAGGAAAGAACAGTATTTCTTTCAATTTTATGGGAAGTGGTTCGCTAAGCAATTACAAAAAGCAAGTTACTTATTTGTTCAAAATGCAGAATCAGAAAAATTATTAAACTCCATAAATATTAAAAATGTGAAAGTTGTTGGAGATAGCAGATTGGAAACTGTTTTAGATAATGCTAAAGAAGAATACATAAACAAAATTGTTCAGGGATTTTGCGAAAATAGAAAAATATTAATCGCTGGATCTACTTGGAAGAATGATTTACATTTATTTGAAAATCTTGATTACAAAATTATCATTGCTCCTCACGAATTAGATCATATAGACACAATAAAAAAAATAAAAAATTCAGTTCTACTTTCTGATTGTAAAATAGAAAATTGCAATAAATTTAATGTATTAATAATTGATGAGATAGGTGTCCTGTCAAAAATTTATCGATATGCTGATATAGCTTATATTGGAGGTGGTTTTGGAAAAGGAATTCATAATTGCTTGGAAGCAGCAGTTTATAATATTCCTGTTATTTTCGGACCAAATTATCAAAAATTTAAAGAAGCAAAAGAGTTTATTTCTCTTGGAATCGCTAAGTCCGTTAATAACCCTAATGAATTTAGAAATGCAATGTCAAATTTTGAAAAATTGAATATAAAACAAATTTCTAAAGATTATTTTAAGAAAAAAATTGGAGCATCAGAAACAATAACACAATACATATAATTCAAAATACTATCTTTGCTATTACAAAATTAGAAAATATGAAAAAAATAACTATTTATATTAGTTCAATCTTACTATCTATCTTTATTATCTCTTCTTGTCAGGAAGATACAATAATTGAAAGTGGAACTAGCTCTTCTACTCAGCACTTAATTGCAGAAAATGCTTTTAATGATGTGGTCAGAATTGTAGAAGACGCCTTTATTGATAACGGAACTAGTAAATTTGATTGTCCCGAATATATTTTAAAAAATGCTGACTCATCAGATATGGATACCATGGAAATAATTTTTGAACAGGAAAATGCTGATTGTTTAACATACGGAAAATTAAGAAGGGGAAAAATTATCATTACGTTTACAGGAAAATATAGAGATTCTTTATCAGTCATCACAACAACTTTCGATCAGTATTATGTAAACAATAAGTGGATACAAGGGACAATGGTTGTAACAAATAATGGAGTAAATGAAAGTGGAAATATGACTTTTAGTATTGAAGTGAAAAATGCAAAGATTATAGAAAGCGGAGGAAAAACTATTAATTGGGAATCTATGAGAAATAAAGAATGGATTTCTGGATACAATACTTTTGTGAATCATGATGATGATAAATATCTAATTTCTGGTTTTTCTAGTGGAAATAATACTAGTGGACAAGAATTCGAAGTAAATATTACTAAAGATCTACTTGTAGATTTATCTTGTTTAGAGGATCATTCGAATAGCTGTGTTATTACAAGCGGTGAAGCTGAATTAATCCCAAATGGTTTTAGTACTAGAATAATAAATTATGGTGATAGTATTTGTGATTGCAACTATTCTGTAACATTAAACGGAACAGAATATTTTTTAGTAGTAGACTAAGCTGCCTTTAACTTTATTAAAGATGATTTTTCTAACTTTCCTATTGCATAATTATAGGTAAGTTTAAATTCTTTTTTACCTTTTTCTGAAGGTAAATCAAACATTGCGTCCAGCATTATCGCTTCACATATTGATCTTAATCCCCTAGCTCCTAATTTATATTCAATTGCTTTTTCAACAATGAGGTCTAGTGCTTTTTTATCTGCTGAAAAACTAATGCCATCCATATTAAATAGCTTTTTATATTGTTTTATAATAGAATTTTTTGGTTCAGTAAGAATCTGTTTTAGAGCATCTGCATCTAAAGAGTTTAAGTAAGAAAGTACTGGCATTCTTCCGATTAATTCTGGAATTAAACCAAAACTCTTTAAATCTTGAGGTAAAAGATATTTCAAAATATCATCCTTATTAATTTTCTCTGTTTTCTTAGAAGAATAACCAATTGATTGTGTATTTAATCTTTTTGAAATATGTTTCTGTACTCCATCAAAAGCTCCTCCGCTAATAAATAAAATATTCTGAGTATTTATAGCTATCATTTTTTGGTCTGGATGTTTTCTTCCTCCTTGAGGAGGAACATTTACGATAGTTCCCTCAAGTAATTTTAACATTGCCTGCTGTACCCCCTCCCCACTTACATCTCTAGTAATGGAAGGATTGTCACTTTTTCGAGCAATTTTATCTACTTCATCAATAAATATAATTCCTCTTTCAGCTTGTGCAACATTATAGTCTGCAACTTGAAGTAAACGAGTTAAGATACTTTCCACGTCCTCACCAACATAACCCGCTTCAGTAAGTACTGTGGCATCAGCAATACAAAAAGGAACTTGTAATAATTTGGCTATTGATTTTGCTAAGAGAGTTTTTCCGGTTCCAGTTTCACCAACCAATATAATATTCGATTTTTCAATTTCTACTTCCTCAGAATTTGTGTCGGGTTGTAAAATCCGTTTATAATGATTGTAAACAGCAACAGAGAGTACTTTTTTTGCTTGTTCCTGAGCAATTACATACTCATCCAAATGAGCTTTTATTTCTTGAGGTTTTATTAATCTGGCTGATTTATCTAATGTTGGTTGATCAGAATTTTCTAAGTCTAATATATTATAAGCTTGCTCGATACAACTGTCACAAATATGTGCTGTAATTCCAGCTATCAGAACATCAGTATCTTGTTTGTTCTTTCCGCAAAAAGAACATTTTACAAGCTCTTTTTTTTCCATTATTTATTTCTAACTAAGACTTCATCAATCATACCATAATCCTTCGCCTCCTGAGCAGTCATCCAATAATCTCTATCACCATCTTTCCATACTTTTTTATAATCCGTATCGGAATGTTCTGCTATAATTTCATATAGTTCTTTTTTAAGTTTCTGAATCTCTCTTGCAGTAATCTCAATATCTGAAGCTTGTCCACTTGTACCTCCTAATGGCTGATGAATCATAACTCTAGAATGTTTTAGTGCTGTTCTTTTACCCTTTTCTCCAGCAGTTAATAAAACAGCTCCCATAGAGGCTGCCATTCCAGTACAAATAGTAGAAACATCTGGATTAATATATTGCATTGTATCATAAATCCCCAAACCAGCATAAACACTTCCTCCTGGAGTATTTAAATAAATTCTAATTTCTCTTTCTGCGTCTGCAGACTCCAAAAACAAAAGTTGAGCCTGAATAATATTTGCAACATAATCATTAATAGGAACTCCCAAAAAAATGATTCTATCCATCATTAATCTGGAAAATACATCCATAGTAGCAATGTTCATTTGGCGTTCCTCAATAATTGTAGGAGAAATATAATTTCCGGAAATTGAAGTAAACTCATCTAGATG
>JABHQB010000070.1 GCA_018695965.1 Flavobacteriales bacterium
ATTGTATTACTTTGTTTATTTTAATGCAATGAAGAAGTTACGACACTTTGATTTATTTTTCTTATTCCCTATAATTGAATTTGCATATTTATTAGTCCAACTATTTTTTGTATTATTGAAATCTGATTATAAACAAAAAAGCTGGAAATAAATGACTCCTGGAGAGAGAAAGAAAAGAGATTTAACACTTATTAATCGTGCATTAGAAACCGGAGATCCTGCAGCTTATTCTGAACTTATGCGTCATTACAGAGATCGCTTATATTTTTCTATATATGAGAAGGTAGGAGATCAGGAAATTTCAAAAGATTTAACTATCGAATCTTTAGGTAAGGCTTTTAAGAAGCTACACTTATATAAAGCTGATTTTGCTTTTAGTACTTGGCTGTTTACTGTAGCTAAAAATCATTCTATTGATTACTTAAGAAAAAATAAACTCCCTACATATTCTATTGATAAGATGATGACAGATGATGAGGGAAAACAAACTAATTTTGATCTGAAATCTGGAGACCCAAATCCGGAACAGATTTTGATGAAAAAGCAAAGAATTAAAATACTTAGAAGTATTGTAAATCAGTTAAAACCAAAATATCGTGATTTAGTAAAATTAAGGTACTTTAAAGAATTCTCTTATGATGAAATTGCGGAAGAATTACAATTACCTCTAGGTACGGTAAAAGCCCAATTACACAGAAGTAGAGAGCAGCTCTTCAAAATTATGTCAGGAGCAAAGGATCGTATTTAATGGACATCATTTTAAAGTATTTTCCAGATATTTTGGAGAAACAAATAAGGCAATTTTCTCAGTTGCAAGAATTATATAATGAGTGGAATTCTCAGATAAATGTAATATCGCGTAAGGATATGGAAAACTTGTATTTGAAGCATGTTTTACATTCTCTTGCTATTGCTAAAGTTGTTTCTTTTGCAGATGGAACAAAGGTCTTGGATGTAGGTACTGGTGGTGGTTTTCCTGGTGTTCCTCTTGCTATTCTTTTTCCAAATGTAGATTTTTTATTAGTAGATAGTATTGGTAAAAAAATAAAGGTAGTAAATGAAGTTGCAAATTCAATAGGACTAAAAAACTTAAGGGCAGAACATAAAAGAGCAGAACAAGTTAATGGTCAATTCGATTTTGTAGTTAGTAGAGCGGTTACTAAAATGAAAGTATTTCATCAATGGGTGAGGAAAAGAATTTCTACAAAACAAAAGAACACATTTTTTAATGGGATACTCTATCTAAAAGGAGGAGATTTAACAGAGGAATTAAAAGGAATTAAGAATGTAGAATTATATAATATTCCTGATTTTTTTGAAGAAGAATTTTTTGAAACCAAGAAGATAGTTTATATTAGTTTATAGATCTTTCTTAAAGGGCATTTATTCTCCTATAAATTCATCATTTCTCCATAATCCTTTTTCTACTGTTCCATCAGCATAAGTTTTAGTTCCTTGACCGTGCATCTTACCATCCTTCCATAATCCTTCTTCAATTACTCCATTTGGGTAAGTCATAGTTCCTTTTCCATCCGGGAACATCTGCTTCAATTCTCCTACGTATTTTACTCCAAGATTACTTATTAAAGTTCCTTGTCCGTGATATTTACCATCCTTGTATTCTCCCACATATTTATATCCAGGATTAGTAGCAGATATATAAGTTCCTTGGCCGCTCTTCTTTCCATCTTTAAATTCTCCTACATATTTATTCCCATTAGCCGACGTATAAGTTCCTTGTCCGTGATATTTACCATCCTTGTATTCTCCTACGTATTTATCTCCATTAAAATTCCAAGTTCCTTTCCCTGAATATCCATTTTTTCGCATTTCTGAAGTTATTTCTCTTTGTAGATTATCAGTATCATTCTTTTCCGTATTCTCTGTTTCATTATCACTCTCCCCACAAGAGAACATCAAAGGCACGCATAGTAAAATTAATAGTAGTTTTTTCATTGGTTTAAGTTATAGTAGTAATAGTTTTTTCATTTTTCTTATTTCTTTTCGCAGAAATATATTATTTCTCCTTTAGGAAGGGCGTATCTCTCCACCAGTTTTGGATCTAGTTCATTTATAAAATTACTTTCAGTAACTTTAAATCCTGCTGCTTCTAATTTTTTACCAAAGTCCAATCCAAATAACCTTAAGTGGTCATCTTGCCAATATAACCTTTCTCTTTCCTTTGGGTCTGTTACGCTTTTATCTTCTTCAGTATTTGGATTTTTTGTGTCAATTGGAACTTGAAAGATTCCCCATCCTCCAGGTCTCATCACTCTATAAAATTCGGTCATTACTTTATGAGAATCATCTACATGTTCTAATACATGATTACAAATTACCACATCAAAAGTATTCTCTTCAAAAGGTATGTCATGCACATCCATTTTTACATCTGCCCATGGAGAGATTAAATCTCCAGTAGTATAATCTAAGTTCTTCATTCCCTTAAATAGTTTTATAAAGCAGTACTCCGGAGCGATATGTAAAAATTTTAGATTTTCTGTAAAAAAATTAGTTTTTTCTTTCATGAAAAGCCACATTAATCTGTGTCTTTCTAAACTCATGCTATCTGGAGCTATTGCATTTTCTCTGGG
>JABHQB010000071.1 GCA_018695965.1 Flavobacteriales bacterium
TAATTGTTTTGACGAAGGTTTCTTGTTTTTACCGTATAATGAAATGATAGGAATTCCTGTCTTTACATCTATTCCATCTTCAATTTTTGCTCCTGCATCGGCTTTTCCTCTAAATCCATGTTCTGGAGAAAAAACTTTTATTACATCTACCTCTAGACTTATTAAGCTATCCACCAAATGAGTGTTTTTTATCATGGAAGTTTGATTTCCAACAATTGCAATTTTATTGTCTTCTAAAAGTGGTAAATATGCTTTTGTTCTCTCAGCAGCAACTTTTATTTGAGAGTAGCTTAAAACTGAAAGTAATAAATTAAATAAGAGGAATATTTGTTTTATTTTAGCCATTGGTAATGAATGTAGAATATTTTATATCTAAACGAATTGTTAGTGCAAAGGAAAACAAAAATGTTTTTTCTCGCCCAATAATTCGTCTTACAATTTTCGCAATCGCTCTTTCGGTAGCTATTATGCTTATTTCTCTTTCCATTTTAGATGGTTTCCAGTCGGAAATTACAAATAAAGTAATTTCTTTTGGTTCTCATATTCAAATTTTTAATAAAGAGAAAATATCAGATACAGAAGAGATTCCTTTAGAGTTAACGGATTCTTTGCTTATTTCAGTACAACAAAATTCTGAAATTAAAGATATTTCTAATATAATTTATGATTTTGGACTTGTAAAAACAGATGATGATTTTATGGGAATTAATCTGAAGGGAGTTGAAGAAGATTATGATTTCTCCGCTTTCTCTGATAAAATTATTGATGGGAATCGTATAAACTCAGATTCCTCAATTTTTATTTCTGAGAATATTGCTAATAAACTGAATTTAAAAGTTACAGATAAAATAAGAGTGTATTTTCCTTCAGTAAATTCGGAAAGAGTAAATGTTCGTCCTTTTTATGTTTGTGGTATTTTCAATATTAATATGAATGAACTTGATGAGGCCCTAGCT
This sequence comes from Flavobacteriales bacterium, assembly GCA_018695965.1. Classification (GTDB taxonomy): domain Bacteria; phylum Bacteroidota; class Bacteroidia; order Flavobacteriales; family BACL11. The sequence continues at coordinate 957 of JABHQB010000071.1, forward strand.
TTTGTTTCATTATCAAAACTTCAGCAATTAAAGAAATGGGAAGAGAATGAAGTTTCTTTAATTGAAATTAAGGTATCAGATTTCAATAAAGTGGATGAGGTAAAAAATCAGCTAGAAGTTTCAGTAGAAGATTATTACAATAAAAATATTGTTAGTATAAAAGATTTATATCCTCAGATATTTGATTGGCTAGATCTTATGAATGTTAATGTAGTTGTAATTATTATTCTTATGTTGATAGTCGCTGTGGTTAATATTATTACTTCTTTGCTAATTCTGATATTAGAAAAAACTAAATTTATCGGAATACTAAAATCTTTAGGAACTTCAAATTGGTCAATTAGGAAAGTGTTTATGTATAATTCAATATATTTAGTTTCTAAAGGGCTTTTATGGGGGAATATTGTCGCATTGTTAATTTTATTTACTCAGCATCATTTCCAGATTATATCTTTGGACCCAGAACTTTATTACATGAATTCAGTGCCAATTTCATTTGATTTATTCTCATTTATAATGTTAAATATCGGAACTTTAATAGTCTGTTTTGTTATGATGATTTTACCAACAATTGTAATTACAAAAATCTCAGCTGTAAAAGCTATTAGGTTTGAGTAGATTTTATAATTTCGCACAACAAATAATACTTTAATGAAATACTACAATAATATTATAGAAACTATAGGGAATACTCCTTTAGTAAGATTAAATAAAGTTAACGAATCAGATGCTTTAGTTTTAGCGAAAGTTGAAACTTTTAACCCTGGACATTCTATAAAAGATCGAATGGCACTTAAAATGATTGAAGATGCGGAAAAAGATGGAAGATTAAATCCAGGAGGAACTATTATTGAAGGTACTTCAGGAAATACAGGGATGGGACTAGCTCTTGCCGCTATTCAAAAAGGATATAAATGTATTTTTGTATTAGCAGACAAGCAATCAAAAGAGAAGATGGATATTTTGCGTGCTGTAGGAGCTAAAGTAGAAGTATGTCCTACAGATGTTGATCCTGATGATCCTAGATCCTATTATTCTGTTTCCAGAAGGTTGTCAGAAGAAATTCCAAATTCATGGTTTGTTAATCAGTATGACAATCCTTCAAATTCAGTAGCTCATTATGAAAGTACAGGTCCAGAAATTTGGGAACAAACAGATGGTAAGATTACTCATTTAGTTGTGGGTGTTGGCACTGGAGGTACTATTTCTGGAACGGCAAAGTATCTAAAAGAACAGAATACTAATATTAAAATATGGGGGATTGATACCTATGGTTCTGTTTTTAAAAAATATCATGAAACGGGAGAGTTTGATGAAAACGAAATTTACTCTTATATTACAGAAGGAATAGGAGAAGATATACTTCCTTCAAATGTAGATTTTTCTATTATTGATAAGTTTGAAAAAGTTACGGATAAAGATGGAGCGATTATGGCCAGAAGACTTGCTAGAGAAGAAGGAATTATGGTAGGGTATTCTGCAGGATCGGCAGTTGCAGGAATAAATCAACTCAAAGAAAATTTAACTAAAGAAGATATAGTAGTAGTTATCTTTCATGATCATGGAACCCGTTATGTAGGAAAGTTATTTAATGATGATTGGATGAAAGAGCAAGGATTTATGTAAAAACAAAAAGTTATTAACTTATGTAAAAGTCAGATTAAATTATTGGTTTGACTTTTTTTTGTTTTCTAAATTTACAAGATAAAATTTTAATACTATATTTTAATAGATGTACCTGATATTCGATACAGAAACCACTGGACTTCCTCAAAATTGGAAGGCTCCATTAACTGATTTTGATAATTGGCCACGAATGGTTCAGATTGCATGGCAAATGCATGATGAAAAAGGTTCTCTAATTGACGTTAAGAATTTCATTATAAAACCCGAGGGTTATGATATACCATATAATGCTGAACAGATTCATGGTATTTCTACAGAAAGAGCACAAAAACAAGGGATTGATTTAAAAATTGTATTAGAAGAATTTGCTACTGATGTTAAAAATTCAAAATTTGTTGTGGGTCATAATATCGAATTTGATAATAACATTGTTGGTTGTGAATTTCTAAGGTTAGAGATGAATAACTTCTTATCTAATTTCCCTTTGTTAGATACTATGAAAGAATCGACAGAGTATTGCCAGATTCCAGGAGGTAGAGGAGGTGGTTTTAAATGGCCAAGTCTTACTCAATTACACGAAAAACTTTTTGGAGTAGGTTTTGATGAAGCTCATAATGCTTCTGCAGATGTAGAAGCAACTGCTAGATGTTTTTTAGAGCTTCTTAGATTAGATGTGATTTCTGCAAAAAGATCAGGGTTGACTGAAGCTCAGTTAGACGAGTATAAAAAAATAAATACTAAACCTTTTGACTTATTAGGATTAAATACTCAGCCTTATCAAGAAATAATTGATGAAAAAACAGATGAGTTGAATAAGGAGACTAAAACACAAGATTCTAATTTTAAAGAGCTGACAACAGATGCTTCTTTTTCTCATTTACATTTACATACTCAGTATTCTGTTTTACAAGCAAGTTCGGATATCAATGAGATAGCAAACAAATCTTTAGAAATGCAGATGCCAGCAGTGGCAATTACTGATATGTATAATATGTTTGGAGTATTTAAATTTCTAAATGCTGTCTTAAATCACCCAGATAATCAAGTAGAAGAAGGAGAAGAACTAAAATTAAAACCAATTATTGGTTGTGAACTTGCTGTTTGTCGGGATCATAAAGATAAAGAAAATAAAGATTACGGATTTCAACAAGTTTTCCTTTGTAAAAACAAGAACGGATACCACAATCTATCAAAACTATCATCACTAGCTTATGTTGATGGATTTTATTATATTCCTAGAGTAGACAAAGATTTGATTCTAGAATATAGAGAAGATTTAATAGCGTTGACCGGGAGCAATTATGGAGAGATTCCAAATTTGATTTTAAATGTTGGGGAACAGCAAGCGGAAGAGGCATTTGTTTGGTGGAAAGATACTTTTGGAGATGATTTCTATGTGGAGATTATCAGGCATGGTTTGGATGAAGAAAAACATGTAAATAAAATACTCCTGAAGTTTGCTCAGAAATATAACGTAAAGGTTATTGCTTCTAATAATGTGTTTTATCTAAATCAATCAGACGCAAACGCTCATGATGTTTTACTTTGTGTGAAAGATGGAGTAATTCAATCTACACCAAAAGGAAAAGGGAGGGGATATCGACACGCTCTTCCAAATGAGGAGTATTACTTTAAATCTCAAGAAGAGATGAAAGAACTTTTTCTAGATATTCCTGAAGCAATTGATAATATTTCAGAGATTGTAGATAAGATTGAAGTATTTCAACTTAAAAGAGATGTGTTGCTTCCTGCTTTTGATATTCCAGAAGAATTTATAAATACAGAAGATGAGAAAGATGGAGGAAAAAGAGGAGAGAATGCGTATTTACGACATATTACATATGAGGGAGCGAAATTAAGATACCCTAATATTACAGATGAAATAAAAGAAAGAATTGATTTTGAATTACAAACAATTGAAAATTCAGCTTATCCTGGATACTTCCTTATTGTAGCTGATTTTATAGAGCAAGCTAGAAAAATGGATGTTTCAGTAGGTCCTGGTAGGGGATCTGCAGCTGGTTCAGTTGTTGCTTATTGTACTAAAATAACAAATGTTGATCCTATTAAATATAATTTACTTTTTGAGAGATTTTTGAATCCTGAAAGAGTGTCCTTACCTGATATTGATATTGATTTTGATGATGAAGGAAGAGGGAGAGTTATTGACTGGGTAGTTCATAAATATGGGTTTGATCAAGTCTCACAGATTATTACATATGGAAAAATGGCTGCAAAATCATCTATTAGAGATACAGCTAGAGTTTTAGACTTACCTCTTGATGAGTCTGGAAGAATTGCAAATATGGTTCCAGATATGCTTTCCCTTAGAAAATTATTTAATTTTGATGACAAGCAACTTAAGAAGAAGGTAAATGGAGATCAAATGTCTTCTGCAAAGGAACTAATTGGTCTTGCTGATGAAGAAGGTTTGTCAGGAGATACTGTTCGTTTAGCTAAGAAACTTGAAGGTTCAGTAAGGAATACAGGAACACACGCTTGTGGAGTTATTATTACTCCAGAACCATTGATAGACCTTATTCCTATGACAACTTCAAAGGATGCAGACTTATTAGTAACTCAGTTCGATAATAGTGTTGTGGAAAGTGCTGGGCTTCTTAAGATGGATTTCTTAGGACTTAAAAACTTATCTATTGTTAAGGATTGTATAAAAATAATTAAAGAGCTTCATGGTACAGAAATTGATATTGATTCTATCTCTTTAGAAGATGAGAAGACTTATGAGGTTTTTCAAAGAGGTGATACAATAGGTATTTTTCAATTTTCTTCAGACGGAATGAGAAAACATTTGAAAATGCTGAAGCCTGATAAGTTTGAAGATTTAATTGCAATGAATGCGTTATACAGACCAGGTCCCATGCAATATATCCCGGAATTTATAAAAAGGAAACATGGTAAAACTGATGTGGTTTATGATTTGCCAGAAATGGAGGAATATCTGCAAGACACTTATGGAATTACAGTATATCAGGAGCAAGTAATGCTTCTTTCTCAGAAATTAGGAAACTTCACAAAAGGTGAAGCTGATATACTACGTAAGGGGATGGGTAAGAAGATAAAATCTGTTGTAGAGAAAATGAAACCTAAGTTCATGAAAGGATGTGAAGATAATGGATTAGATTTAGAAAAAGTAGAAAAGGTATGGAAAGATTGGGAAAAATTTACTGAATATGCTTTTAATAAGTCTCACTCTACTTGCTATTCTCTTATTGCTTATCAGACAGCTTACTTGAAAGCTCATTATCCTGCAGAATTGATGGCAGCTATCTTAACATCTAATATGAATGACATAAAAGATGTTACTTTGAATATGGAGGAATGCAGAAGTATGGGGATGAAGGTTTTGGGGCCAGATGTAAATGAGAGTTTTTACAAATTTGCGGTTAACAAGAAAGGAGAAATTAGATTTGGACTAGGAGCTGTAAAAGGAGTAGGGGAAGCTGCAGTTCGATCTATTGTTTCAGAAAGAAAAGAAAATGGTCCGTATAAAGATTTGGAAGATTTTGTGTGTAGAATAAGTTTAAAAGCTGCAAATAAGAGAACTTTAGAGAGTGTTGCTTTATCCGGAGGATTTGATTCATTTAAAGTTTATCGTTCCCAACTATTTAATATTGATAATGGAATGAGTTATTTGGAAAGAATGATGAAATTTGGAAATAAAGTTCAGACTGAGAAAGATTCAACACAAATAGATATGTTTGGGGAAATAGGAGAGTCAAGTATTCAAGCTCCTGAGATACCAAATACTGAACCTTGGGGCACTATGGAACTTCTTTCAAAAGAAAAGGAAGTAGTAGGTGTTTATATTTCAGGACATCCTCTAGATGATTATAGATTGGAGATAGATAATTTTGTAAACTCATCATTAGATGTTCTTAAGAATATGGAGAATGTAAAAGGAAGAGACTTAAGGTTTGCTGCTGTTGTAACTTCTGTAGAACATAAAGAGAGTAAAAATGGTAAAAAATACGGTGTAGTTCATTTGGAGGATTATATAGATGGTTTTCGATTATTCCTTTTTGGTACGGATTATACGGATTATAAAAACTTCCTTACCGAAGGATGGGTATTATTTATAAAAGGAAAAGTTCAATCTAGGCAATGGGGAGATTCTGATCAGTTAGAGTTTAAAGTTCATAAAATTAAGATGTTAGATCAGTTAGTTAATTCAGAAAATAGAACTCTATTAATTGAACTTCCTTTTGATGAGGTAAGTGATGAGAAGATTGAGACTGTATGTGGATTAATTGACGAAAATAAAGGTGATCATAACCTGAAGATAAAGCTAGTAAATTATACTGATAAATATATTGTTGACCTGCTTTCCAGAACAAATAGAGTAGATTTGAATAATAATTTAATAGATAATTTAAATAAAATAAATGGTGTAAAAGTTGTTATAGAATCTTAAAAGAAATTATAATTTTGTAACATTAATTATTAATTAAAAAAAAACAATAAAAATGGCAATAGAAATTACAGATGGAAATTTTAGTGATGTTGTATTAAAATCCGATAAAGCAGTATTAGTTGATTTTTGGGCAACTTGGTGTGGACCATGCAGAATGATTGCTCCGATAGTAGATGAATTACATACCGAATTAGAAGGAAAAGCAGTTATCGGAAAGGTAAATGTAGATGAAAATTCAGAAGCCTCTGCGAACTATGGAGTAAGAAATATCCCTACAATATTAATCTTTAAGAATGGAGAAGTTGTAGATAAATTAGTTGGAGCGGTGCCGAAATCTGAAATTTTATCTAAACTAGAGTCTCATATGTAATATCTTCTTTGCAAGATTTAAAAAACATATCGTCATTAGAATCTCTAGAATTCTTGGCTAGGAATTTGGTTGAGGGATTCATTACAGGTAAACATAAAAGTCCGTATCATGGTTTCTCAGTAGAATTTGCTGAACACAGACTATACAACAAAGGTGAGTCTACAAAACATGTAGATTGGAAACTTTATGGGAGAACGGATAAGCTTTTTGTAAAAAAGTATGAAGAAGAGACTAATTTGAGGTGTCAGATTATTATAGATACTTCTTCTTCTATGTACTATCCTAAAATTGATGAACCTTCAATTGATAATCCGAATAAGATGTTTTATAGTGTTATTGCTTCTGCTGCACTCATGAATTTATTTAAAAAACAAAGAGATGCTGTAGGTTTATCGTTGTACTCAGATAAAGTAGAATTTCATTCGGAAAGTAAAACTACGAATAAACACCATATTGCATTACAGAGTGAATTGATAGATGTAGTAAATACCCCTTCAGAATTTAAAACAACTTCTTCAGTTGAGGCTATCCATCAAATTGCAAGTAAACTACATAAAAGATCGTTGGTTTTGTTTTTTACAGATATGTTGGAAGGGGTTGAAGATTTGTCAGAAATATTTTCTGCTATTCAGCATTTAAAATTCAATAAACATGAAGTAATATTATTTCATCTGTCAGAAAATAAAACCGAATTTGAATTAGATTTTAAAAATTCTCCATACAAATTTATTGATATAGAAACAAAAGAGGAAATCAAATTGAATCCAGAAGAGTTAAAAGAGGAGTATAAAAAGAGGTCTGATTTGTTTTTGAAAGAATTAAAATTAAGATGTTTGCAGCATAAAATTGACCTAGTAGACTTAGATATAAATAAGGGGGTGGAACACATCCTGATTTCTTATTTACTTAAAAGACAAAAAATGTTTTGAGGTTTGTAAAAACAATTTATATTTGCAACACTTTTTAGGAAGTACGGTCTGGTAGTTCAGCTGGTTAGAATACATGCCTGTCACGCATGGGGTCGCGGGTTCGAGTCCCGTCCAGACCGCTCAGTAAATATCAAATTTTAGCAATAACCCTGTAAACCAAGTGTTTATAGGGTTTTTTGTTACCTAAAACTCCCAATAAATACCATAAAATCATATATAAAAGGTGCCCAAATAGGTGCACTTTTTAATGTATGGTTTTGGTGAGATGAATTGAGTGTAAAGTCCTGAAAATGTTGATAATAGATCAGTATTTTCCTTGCATGTTTTAGTAAGTTTTTGTAAATTGTAAGCAATTAATAGGTTAACTTTAAATACATTCAAAATGAAAAACACTTTCTCAATTTTATTCTACTTAAGAAAAAGTAAAAATAAGACTAATGGAACTACTCCAATCTATGTGCGCGTTACAGTAAATGGTAAGCGTTCTGATTTCTCAGCAAAAAGGAGCATTGATCCTTTTAAATGGAATAAATCAAAAGCAAGAGCAAAAGGAACAAATGAAGTTACCAGAACCCTAAACACTTACTTAGATACGCTAAAACAAAAGCTATATGATGCTCATCA